>JACPFE010000188.1 GCA_016183145.1 Deltaproteobacteria bacterium
AACTGCGCATAACGGTTTCTCGCTAGAATGCGCACCGAGTCCCCACGGCCGATGAGTTTCTCGACGATGTATCGACCGAGAAAGCCGCCGCCGCCCGTGACCAGAGCCTTCACCCGATTTTTCCTTTTGCCCACGCCGCGAGTTGCTCCCTGATGATTTTGGCGTTGTGCCGAAAATCGACGGGAAACGACGGATGAAATAAAATATCCTTGATGTCCCGGGTAAGCTCGTTTTGCCTTCCCAGGTCCAGAAGCTCCTCGGTAAATTTAATTTCCGCTTGCCGGTTAGCAGGCATCTTTCCCTCACGGGGCTCAACGATGACGACGGGACGCTGGCGCGGTCTGGGGCCGACACCCACAAGAGCAGTGCGTGAGACCGCTTCATGCTGGTTGAAAATAGCCTCACAGGGAATGGTAAACAGCGTGCCCTTTTCGGTGACGACGCGCTGGCCTTTGCGGCCGCAAAACCAGAGCCTTCCCTCGTCATCCAGGTAGCCGACATCTCCCATGCGGTGCCAAATTGTATCGCCATCCTTGATCTTCGCCAGGGCGGTCTGCTCGGGGCGGTTATAATATTCGTTTGTGACGATGGCTCCCTTGACCACGATCTCGCCGATTCTTCTCGGGGGCAGAACCCTGCCGTCGTCCCATTGTGGAATCGCGTCGTCGGTGATCTCGATGATGCGCAAGGCGACGCCACTAAGCGGCCACCCGACGCATATTCCCGCGCCGGCGCGCACGCGAGCGTCGGTTTCCTTGAGGATCTCCGAGCCGGTGACACAGGTGACCGGCAGCGCTTCTGTGGCCCCGTAAGGAGTATGTCCCTCGCCGTCCTCGGCGAGCACCTTTTGCAATCGCTCCAGCACCTCCGGAGGTACGGGGGCTCCGGCCATCATAATTTTTTTCAACGAGGGAAGGGAAATTTTCTTCTCGACACAATACTGGCTCACCCGGCTCCAGAAAGTGGGAGACCCGAAGGAATAGGTAACGCCGTACCGTTCGATGGCCCCGATGATTCTGCGCGGATCCACGAACGCCGGTTTCGTTGGGTCCATATGTGGAAGCACGGAGGGTGTTCCCATGGCCACGCAGAAAAGGACGAACGGAGCAAAGGCGGGTAATCCCACATCGCCGTCGCCGATCTCAAAATGATCACGGATAATGCGAATCTGGGCATCCAGCATGCCGTGCAGATAGAGCACTCCCTTTGGCGCGCCCGTGGTTCCAGTGGTGAAAAAAATCGCTGCTGGATCATCGGCGCTGACCGGCGCCGTGGCGAAGGGACGCCAGGGTTCCTCACGCACTTGGGCGAGCGTCGCGCCCGTCCAAAACCAGCGCCGGCCCAGGGTGACGTTCCATCGGACACTTTTGAAGCAGCCGCGGTATAACACTCGTAGCGCATGCAGCAAGGGCACCGCCACCACCGCTTCAGGTTTCACCTGCGCGATGCAGTTGAGAAGATTTTTCTTGCCCATCCCCGGATCGATCAGGGTTAGTATCGCGCCCATTTTGAAAAGCGCAAACGCGACCGCGATAAACTCAATGCCCGGCGGTACCATCAGTAGAACCCGGCAGCCGCGGCGAATGCCCAGCCGAGTGAGGCCGTGGGCATAGCGATCGCTCTCCTGATCCAGATCCTGAAAACTTCTGTGCCCGTAGGCGACCTCCCCGTTGGGACCCTGGCCCTGGGGAAAGGCCACGGCCAGGCGCGATGGCGCTTGTTGCGCCACAGCGGTTAAATAAAAAGCCGCGTTAAGCGTCTGGGAAGGCTCCGATGCCGGCGTTCTTTCGAATATGTTTTTTTGCTGCACGCTACACCGGATTTTGCTCCAGGAACTCACGTACCCACGGAATAATCCTTTCGTAAGCATCCTCAAGGACATAGTGACCCGCGTCGGGGTTGCGCTTTACGGAGGCTTCGGGGAACCATCGCGTCCAATCGTCCAGCAGGGCGGGAACGAAGACTGGATCCCCCTCGCCCCAGATGATTAGTATCGGATGGTTTCGGAATCGGGGCAGGCTGTCTTCGATGGCGCGCAGAGAAGAATAGCTGGGATGACTCGAATTAACCGGGATATCCTGCACGAATCTCAGATGGGCGATGCGATTACGATAACTGTCGTAAGGGAGGAGATAACCCGCACGGACGTTCCGCGTCATGCGCTCGCGGTTGTGGCAAGCAACATAGGTTGCGATGAGGGCAAATAGATTCAGGCCGCGGATAGTGAAGCCGCCCAGAAAAGGGATTCGGCAGATGCGAAGAATCATGGGAATACGTGGAGACCAGAACGCCACCGTGTTCAAAAATACCAGTCGTTTGACATTCTCGGAATGGCGCGCCGCGTATCCCATGCCGATAGGTCCGCCCCAATCATGCATGACTAGCGTGATTCGATTGAGACCCAGATGCGAAATGAGAGCTTCTAGGTTGATGATATGACGATCGAGCCGGTAATCGTATATTTGGGGCTTATCAGAAAAGCCACAACCCATGTGGTCTGGAGCGATGACGCGATATCCCGCTCTCAGATCCTTGATCATATGGCGATAGTAAAAGGACCAGGTAGGATTCCCATGGAGCAGGACGATGGGATCACCTTGCCCCTCGTCCAGGTAATGGTATCGAAGGCCACCCAGTTGCAAAAAATGGGAATCGAAAGGATAAAGCTCCCGAAACCCGTCAAAGTCTCGGTCAATAGAACGGGCTCTCATAAGATATTGATTCCGCTGAAAAACCCTAAGAATGCTTCGACAAGCTCAGCGTGAACGGAAAAATCTCCAATGATTTCGATCCCTCTTCC
>JACPFE010000189.1:0-4536 GCA_016183145.1 Deltaproteobacteria bacterium
GCTCATGGCATCGGCCTGCACTTGCACGAAGAGCCTTACATGGGTCGTTACGGCGATGAGATTGTCCAGGCGGGGATGGTCGGAGCGTTCGAGCCGCTGGTTTATATTCCGGGCCGCTTCGGCATGCAGAACAAAGACATGTTCGCCGTGTCGGAAGCGGGCTGCGAGCTCTTGTCCGATGACACGCCGACGGATACGCTGTTGAGGGTCGGATAACGTAGTGAATTTGGTCGAGGCCGATTCCGATTCTCTCTCCCCATGCGGGAGAGAGTTAGAGCGAGGGGTAAAATCGATTCAGCACCCTCACCTCAGTCCTCTCCCGTCGAGGGAGAGGAGGTCGGATTAGGAATGGGCGAGGGTATTCGGAGTAAGATGAAAATTACCAAGATCGAAACCATTCCGATTCGTCTGCCGACGCGGCGGGCGCACCAATGGGCGAGCCTCACGACGCCCATCGGCGTCTACGTCATTATCAAGCTCCATACCGACGAAGGGCTGGTCGGGCTCGGCGAAGCGCCGGTGCTGAAGGATTGGGGCGGCGACTACGGCAAGTACTACGGCGAGACGCCGCAAACGACCGCTCACATCATCAATGACATTCTTGCACACGCGTTGACTGGCCAAGACCCCAGTCGTTTCGAAGCGATTCATGCCGCGATGGACAAGGCGGTAAAGGGCTACCCATACTGCAAAGCGGCCATCGACGCGGCGATGTATGACGTCGTCGGCAAGGCATTGAACGTTCCCGCCTATCAACTGCTCGGCGGGCTTTTCCGCGAGCGCATTCCGATTGCCCATAGCCTCGGCTTGATGGAAATCGACAAGGCGGTCGATGAAGCGCTCCAGGCTAAAGCGGAAGGGGTGAAGACGATCAAACTCAAGGGCGGCGTCGATCAAAAGCGCGATGTCGAATTGGTCAAACAGATTCGCGCGGCCATCGGCGCGGACTTGAAGATATGTGTGGATGCCAATCAAGGTTACCCGACGCCCAAGGCCGCGGTGAGAATCATCAAGGCGATGGAAGAATATGATCTGCTCTATATGGAGCAGCCGGTGCAAGGCATCGACCCCATGGCGGAGGTGGCGCGGCGTGTGGACACGCCGGTCATGGCCGATGAAAGCGCCTGGACGCCGGCAGATGTTCTGGAGATCGTCCAGAAAAAAGCCGCCGACATTATTTCGATCTACACGACGAAACCGGGCGGTATGTTCAAAGCGAAAAAAGTCGCCGCGATCGCCGAGGCCGCCGGCCTGCCGTGCAACGTCAACGGCTCCGTCGAAACCGGAGTCGGCAACGCGGCCAACGTTCATCTTGCCGCTTCGACCGGTGTAGTCACCTACGGCTGCGTCGTTCCCGTGTCGACGCCAAAAGGCAAAGGCAAGGGCGGCATCGCCGGGATCTACTATCAAGACGATATTATTAAGGAGCCGTTTGCGTATGCTGACGGAGATATTATCGTTTCATCCAAGCCTGGGCTTGGGATCGAGCTGGACGAAGAGAAACTTAAGCACTACCGAATCGGTTAGTAGGATTTTCACCCACAAAGAGCACAACAGTTACGCCCCCACCTTCATCCTCCCCCGCGGCGCGGGGGAGGAAAGCCTGCCCTGAGCCATGTCGAAGGGAGGAGGGGGAAAGTGAAACGCGAAGAGCGCGACCCATGTCGATCAAAAAAATTGCTGTTCTCGGCGCCGGTAACGGCGGCTGCGCGGCAGCGGCCGATCTGACGCTGCGCGGTTACGAAGTTCGCTTGTTCTCGCGCTCCGAGAGCACCATCGCGAAACTCGCCAAGCGCGGCGAGATCGAGCTCATCGAAGGCGGCGAGAGGAAATCCGCCGCGCCGTACTTCATGAGCCCGCATTTGCCGCCGGTCGTGCAAGGCGCCGATCTGATCGTCGTTGCGGTGCCGTCGGTCGCGCATGAATACCTAGCAAGAAATTTAGCCAACTACTTGACCGACGGGCAGCGCATTTTGCTCAACCCCGGCCACACCGGCGGCTCGCTCCATTTCGCTAATCTTTTGCGCGGTTTGGATTGCAAAGCTAATATTAAACTTTGCGAGACGGTGACGCTGACATACATCTGCCGGATGCCGGAACCGGGACGCGTCGAAATCTATCGGCGCACGACTAACCTTCGCTGCGCGGCGTTTCCCGGTAAATTCACCGGCGAGCTGGTCGGCGAGGTTCAAGCGGTCTTTCCCAATATTGTTGCCGCTGAGAACGTGCTGGAGACCGGCTTCTCCAATATCAACGCGATCATGCACCCGGCGGGCATGCTCGGCAACGCAGGCTGGATTGAGAAAACCGGCGGCGATTTTTACTATTACTGTGAAGGAATTACTCCAACGATTGCGGCGTGGATCGAGGAGGTCGATGAGGAGCGATTGGAGATCGTCAATCGTCTGGGACTTAAGCCACTGCGGTTTATCGATATCTTTTATCAAGCCGGGCTCACCTCTATCGACGCCAGGGCCAGCGGTTCAGTTTATCGCGCTATCACTGAGAGCGAGCCGAACCGGACCATAAAGTCGCCGTCTACACTCGATCATCGCTACATTAAAGAAGATGTCGGTTGCGGGCTGGTGCCGATGGCAGAGATCGGCAGATTGATGGGCGTAAAGACCCCCGTGATTGACGCGCTGATTACTCTAGCCTCTGTGGCGACGGGGACCGACTACCGAAGCGTGGGACTGACGCTGGAAAAGATGGGGCTGGCGGGCGTGAGGCCGGACGACCTGGCAAACATTCTGCAAAACGGTTTCTAGTGTGGTGTGTGAAAGGGTTGTTAGAAACGTTGGTATACCTCCGGTGTCATTCCCGCGCAGGCGGGAATCTAGTCTGGTGGCGGAGGGACCAAGACACAAAACCTGGATTCCCGCTTTCGCGGGAAAGACGGAAAGAGAAGTCGACTTCCAGTCAACGTTAGCGAAATCCCTCGGTTTCGAACCGAAGGATGTTTAGTGAGGTGCTGTGATGCGCGTGGGTCTATGCTTTGACGGATTTTACTCCATCCAAGAAATGATCGAGCTTGCTCGCCTGGCCGATGACACGGGCATGGAATCGATCTGGATGTCCGATCATTTGTGTTTTCGGGATTCGCTCACGACTTCGATGGCTCTGCTTGCCTCGACCAAGCGAATTCAAGTCGCTCCCGCGCCGATGAGCCCGTACTCGCGCCACCCGATCATTTCCGCCATGTCGATTGCCACCATGGAGGAGTTCGCGCCGGGCCGCGTCATCGCCAGCCCAGGCACGGGCAACGCGGCGGCGTTGAAGGAGGCGGGAATGGAGTCGCCCAGGCCGCTAAAGACAATGCGTGAGTACGTCGAAATTCTGCGCCGATTCTTACGCGGCGAGACTGTCAATTTTCAAGGCGAGATGTTCAAGATCAACGGGGCGAAGATGGGCTTTGTCCCCTCGACGCCGATCAAGATGTACTTGACCGCCGTACGGCCCCGCATGCTGCAACTGGGCGGGGAGATCGGCGACGGCGTGCTCTTGTCCGGCGGGTGCTCTCCCGGTTATATTGCGCGCTGTGTGTCGGAGATCCAAACCGGCGCCGAGAGAGCGGGAAGGTCGCTGGCGGCTCGCGACGTGGCCGGTTTCGTGACCGCCGCGGTTTCGGACGATCCCAAAGAGGCCATCGAAGCCAATAAGATGTTTCTCGCCTATGTCTTTCGCAATGTCCATCACGCGGAGAATATTCGCCTGGGCGGGGGACGGGTGGATCAGGAAGGATTGGCTGCGGCGGTGGGCAAGCGCGATTGGGAGGCGGCGAAGAAATTTATCAACGACGAGGTCGTGCTCGCTCATTCAGTGGCCGGCACGCCGGCCGAATGCCGCCGGCAGCTCGAAGCGTTTGTGAAGGGCGGGTTGAATTTGCCCGTGTTACTTCCCACGGGCACTCAGGAAGCTAGAAAAAGGGTAATTCGGATGGCGCGGGAAGTTTTGAGTTGAACATCCCGCCGATTTCGGTAGATGAGATTAGTTGGATTAATGTGTACTTCGGGAATGGCAAAGAGAAGGTCCGTCATGCCCGCTCCCGATCAGAGTCGGGGGCAGGCTCCTGGGGCATCCAGGGCGGCGTTAGCGTCCCGTACGCGTAGAACCTGGATTCCCGCTTGCGCGGGAATGACGAGAGGCGAGGGCAACTCAGTCGACATTTTGCAACCGTTAGTTTTAAAGCCAAGGGGAGTCTAGTTGATGACCCGTCTAAGTCTGTCAGGAGGGAAAGTTTATGGCGCTCAGGAACGTTAGCACGGTAGTGGCTGTCGGGTTATTGGCAGCGCTGGTTGGGGCAGATGCTTTGGCGCAGCAAATTAACCTCGACGCCGCCAAGAAGGAAGGCAAGGTCGTCATCTACGGAACTGTCATACCTCAGGTGATGAGGCTCATCGAAAAGGGTTTTGAGGCCAAGCACGGCATCAAGACCGAATACTGGCGCGCCGACGCGACGAAAGTCATTGACCGCGTATTGACAGAGTGGCGGGCTGGCAAGCCGGGTTTCGACGTGGTCATCGGCGCGCGCGGTCC
>JACPFE010000189.1:4551-5590 GCA_016183145.1 Deltaproteobacteria bacterium
GCAAGCCGGGTTTCGACGTGGTCATCGGCGCGCGCGGTCCGCTGGCGTTGGCGAAGCAAGATAACGTCTATGCGAGGTTCACTCCGGCCAGCTCTGCCAACTTTCCGGCGAAATTCAAGGACAAGGACGGCCAACTCACGGCCTGGCGCACCACCCCGGTCGGGATTCTTTACAACACCGAGCTGGTGAAGCCCGCCGATCTACCCAAGAGCCTGGACGATCTCCTCGATCCCAAGTGGCTGGGCAAGATCAGCATGCCCGACCCTTCGCGCCACGCGAGCACCGCGCAGTACCTCTGGAACCTGGAGCAGGTGAAGGGCGAGAAATGGATGGATTTTGTCAGGGCGCTGGCGAAGCAGAAGCCGCTCCTGCTGGAATCCTATTCGACGGTTCCCAACATCATCGTGCGCGGCGAGAGCGCATTGGGAATTTCATATGTCCAATATACCGGACAGACCAAGGGGCCCATCGGTTTTGCGCCGATCGATCACTACTTCGCCGATCCGAGCGACGTTGCGCTGAGCGCCAAGGCGGCCAATCCGAACGCGGCGAAGGTTTTTATCGACTATTTATGTTCGGCCGAGGGGCAGACCAAGGTCGCCGAGACCGGTGAGTTTGTCATGGCGCCAGGCGTCTATCCGTCGATCAAAGGCGCGGAGAAAATCATGGCCAACTTGCTCCTGATGAACGAAGCCAGCGGCGACCAACTGGCGAAGCTGCAAGGCGAATTCCGCCGTCTGTTCGTCGCGAAATGACGACCCGCAGGCGGCCAGCAGACTTGACTTGAAGTCCACCGATCGATAGTTTGAAGTTGATTTTCAATCCGGCAAGGAGGTTATCGTGAGTCATTCAATGAATCGCCTGATGGTTATTTTCGCCCTCGTTGCCCTGGGCATTGCGCTGGCCGCCCCCCGCGCGTCGGCTCAGCAGCCGAACATCGATGCGGCCAAACAGGAAGGCAAAGTGATCGTCTACGGGGCGCAGGTTCCCCAGGCGATGAAAAGCCTCCACGCCGCGTTCGAAAAGAAATACGGCATCA
>JACPFE010000190.1:0-5987 GCA_016183145.1 Deltaproteobacteria bacterium
CGGGGGAAAAGTCATTCGCGGCATCATCGAGGCCACCGGCGTCAAGATGGACGTGGAAGACGACGGCACGGTCATCATCGCTTCCAGCGACGAGGCCGCCGCGCAGAAAGCCGTCGAGATGGTGCAGCGGATCGCCGCTGAAGCGGAGATCGGTAAAATATACAAAGGCACGGTGCGCAAGATCGTCGAGTTCGGCGCCTTTGTCGAGATCCTGCCGGGCACCGACGGCCTCGTTCATATCTCGCAGCTCGCTCCCGAGCGGGTGCGCCGGGTCAGCGACGTGCTCAAGGAGGGCGACGAGGTGATGGTTAAGGTTCTGGAGATCGACCGGCAAGGGAAAATCCGCCTGAGCCGCAAAGAAGCGCTCTTGGAAACCGGCGGGGACTCGGAAAACTTTTCCTGATAACGACTCTTAACGCTCCCGATTATTCGATGTTCGCCAAGACCGTCCTGGAAAACGGCATCCGCATCGTTTCCCACGAGATGCCGGACCACCGCTCGGCGAGTCTCGGCATCTGGGTGGAAAACGGCTCGCGCCACGAGTCCCGCCAGCAGAACGGCATCTCCCACTTCATCGAGCATCTGCTCTTCAAGGGCACCGAGCGGCGCAGCGCCGTCCAGATCGCCGAGGAGATGGACGCCGTGGGCGGCGTTTTGAATGCGTTTACATCGAAAGAGCACACTTGCTATTACGCCAAGGTGCTCGATGAGAATCTGCCGCTCGCCATCGACCTTTTGTCCGACATCTTTCTGCACTCCACTTTCGACGCTGCGGAGATCGAGCGCGAGCGCTCGGTGATCCTGCAAGAGATCTCCCAAGCCGAAGACACACCGGACGACTACGTCCATGATCTGTTCAATCTCGATTTTTTCAAAGACCACCCGATCGGCCGGCCGATCTGCGGCCGCGCGGATACGGTCTCCGCGTTTCGGCGCGATGATTTTCTTGGCTTTTTTAAGTCGCGCTACCGGCCCCGCCGTGTCGTGGTGGCGGGCGCCGGCAATGTGCGGCACCAAGAGCTAGTCCAAGAAATGGCCGCGCGCTTGGGCTCGGTGAGCGACGACTCTAGCGATGTTTCGGCGGCCGCCCCGGAGGGGGAAAACGCGCCGGCCATGTGCGCGGGGGTTTTCCCCCACGCAAAATCATTGGAGCAAGTTCATCTTTGCCTGGGCATGGCCGGCATTCACCAGTCCCACCCGAAGCGTTACGCCGCCTATGTTCTCAACACGATGCTCGGCGGCGGCATGAGCTCACGACTGTTCCAAGAAATTCGTGAGAAGCGCGGCAAGGCCTATTCGGTCTATTCGTTTTCGTCGATGTACAAGGACGTGGGCTATTTCGGCGTCTATGCGGGAACGAGCGATGACTCGGTGGCGGAGGTCGTGGAGCTGATTCTCAAGGAGCTTAAGAAGCTCGCGGCGGGGGAGGTCAAAGACGAGGAGCTGCGGCGCACCCAAGGGCAGTTGGTCGGGAGCATGATGCTCGGCTTGGAGACAACGGATTCATGGATGAGCCATATCGCGCGCGACGAGATTTATTTCGGCAAGGCGATCACGACGGAGGAAATCTGCCAGGGCATTCGCTCGGTCACGCGGGACGACGTCGTCGACCTGGCGCGCGCGCTGTTTCGTTCCGAAGCGATGGCGCTCACGCTGCTGGGCGACCTGAAGAACGGCGCCGCGATCGAAAAATCCGACCTGAGCCTGTGAGGTTTGGCAGCTCCCCTGCGCGCAACGCCTCGTTTGGTGAGTCAGGGCGGCAAAGCCGTAACCGAAGGAGCAACGTTTTTTCACCACAGAGACACGGAGATCGTCGAGTTCGGAGTATTTTATAATCGAAAACTCTTTACTCTGCGCCCTCCGCGGTCGTGAGAAAAAATAGCCGATCGCCCTTCGACGCGCTCAGGACGAACGGCTAAGTACTTGAATTTACATTACGCCATCCCGTTCGTGGTGAGCCCGTCGAACCATGAACGGATTTTTTCTCACGTCCTGCGCCTCCGCGGTGAGTTCTCTTGTGATTCAGTCCATTTAAAATCGCGATCAGAAAATTTGCGTCGAGCGCGCAAACTTTATTGAAATCGTCGGGTCGTCGTGGAAGAAATTAGCATTCAGATCAAGCGGGTGCGGCCTCAGGCAGCGCCGCTGGCCCTGCCGGATTATATGACGGAAGGTTCGGCGGGGATGGATCTTTTTGCGGACATTGACGGCGAGGTTCGCCTGGCGCCGCTGGAGCGGGCACTCATTCCCACGGGTATCGCGGTTGCGCTGCCGATGGGTTTCGAAGCGCAAATCCGGCCGCGCAGCGGTGTGGCGCTGAAGCAGGGACTGACGATGGTCAACAGTCCTGGCACCATCGATGCCGATTATCGCGGTGAAATTCAGCTCATCGCCATCAATCTCGGCCAGGAGCCCCTGGTCATAGAGCGCGGCCAGCGCATCGCGCAAATGGTGGTGCAACGGGTCGTGCGCGCTCAGTGGCAAGAAGTGAGTGAATTACCTTCCTCGGAACGACAGGAAGGCGGGTTTGGACATACGGACGCGGCAAGAGAAGTAAGGACTAAGGAGTAAGGAGTCAGGGGTCTCCTCACTCTTCACTCCTTACTCCTTACCGTTAGCTATTTATGATTTCCCGTTACACCCGTCCCGAGATGGGGCGCATTTGGTCCGAAGAAAACGGCTTTCAGAAGTGGCTCGATGTGGAGATCCTTGCCGCCGAAGGCATGGCGCGGTTGGGCAAGGTGCCCAAGGCGGCCATCGCCCGGATCAAAAGCAAGGCGCGCTTCAACGTCAAGCGCATCCGTGTTATCGAACGCGAAGTGAAGCACGAGATCATCGCTTTTCTGAGTTCCGTGGCGGAATCGATCGGCGGCGACGCCCGCTACTTGCACGTCGGCATGACCTCTTCCGACGTGATGGACACGGCTTTGGCGCTCCAGTTCAAAGAAGCCTCGGCGCTCCTCGTTCAAGACGTCAAAGATCTAATGAAGGTTCTCAGGCGCCAGGCCGCCAGGCACAAGTGGACGGTCATGATCGGCCGCACCCATGGGGTTCATGCGGAGCCGATCACCTTCGGCTTGAAGCTCGCGCTCTGGTACCAGGAGATGGCGCGCAATTTGGCGCGGCTGGAAAAGGCGGTGGACGATATTTGCGTCGGGCAGATCTCCGGCGCCGTCGGTACCTTCGCGCAGATCTCGCCCAAGGTGGAGGCCTATGTGTGCCGCAAGGCCGGGCTCAAGCCCGCGCCGGTGTCGAACCAGATCATCCAGCGCGACCGCCATGCCTATTACTTTTCGACTCTGGCGATCATCGCCTGCTCGCTGGAAAAATTCGCCGTGGAGATTCGCCACCTCCAGCGCACCGAGGTGCAGGAAGCCGAAGAGCCGTTCACCGCGGGCCAGAAGGGTTCCTCCGCGATGCCGCACAAACGCAACCCGATCCTGTCGGAAAACGTTTCTGGTTTGGCGCGGCTGATGCGTTCCTACGCGCTGGCCGCCATGGAGGACGTTCCGCTCTGGCACGAGCGCGACATCAGCCACTCTTCGGTGGAGCGGGTGATCGCGCCGGACGCCACCATCGCTCTCGACTTCATGCTGCGCCGGATGATTTATGTTTTGGGCAATCTTTGCGTCTACCCGGAAAACATGAAGAGGAATCTGGAAAAGAGCGGCGGCGCGGTTTTCTCCGAGCGCGTCCTGCTCGCGCTGGTCGACAAAGGTATCGCCCGCGACGCGGCCTATCGCCTGGTCCAGCGCCACGCGCTCAAGGTCGGCAAAGAAGGCGGCGATCTCAAGCGCGAGCTTTGGCAGGACGCGGAAATTCGCCGTCACCTTACGGCGCAAGAGATCGAGGCTGTCTGGGGCGTCAAGCACCACCTGGCAAACGTCGACTTCATTTTTCGCCGGGCGTTTCATTAGATGGTTCTGCCGGCTTTACTGTGAAGGAGTATTCACCACAGAGACGCAGGACGTGAGAAAAAATCCCCAAACTATTTCTTGACTAGTGGCGCTCGTTGCACACGTTGGGCTATGGCGAAGTGCAGGACGTCCGAACCGGAAAGTATCTGGAGCTCGATGTCGACGCTGCCTCGCGGGAGGCCGCCGCGGCGCGTATCCGCGAGATGTGCGACAAACTGCTCGCCAACCCGGTGATTGAGGACTATCGGTTTGAGATCGAGTAATGAGTAACGAGGACTGAAAATTAGTCCTGAGTAACGAGTCCTGAGTGCTGAGCGGAAGAGGGGACTCATGACTCAGGACTCGTTACTCAGCACTCAGGACTGACTATGCGTTGGGGCGTAATCACATTTCCCGGTTCCTGCGACGATCAGGATGTCTTCGACGCGCTCAAGCGCGAGCTGGGACAGAAGGTCAAGCTTCTCTGGCACAAGGACGAGCTGGCGGGCCATTTCGACTGCATCGTCTTACCGGGAGGATTCTCCTACGGCGATTATCTGCGCTGCGGCGCCATGGCGCGCTTCTCGCCGGTCATGGGCGGCGTCGTAAAATTTGCCCGCGGCGGCGGATTGGTCCTGGGCATCTGCAACGGGTTTCAAATACTCTGCGAATCGGGACTCCTTCCGGGCGCCCTGGTGCGCAACGCCGGTCTCCAGTTTGTCTGCCAGGAAGTTTACCTGCGCGTCGAGGAAACCGATACGCCCTTCACCTGCAAGACCAAGAAAGGTCAACTGCTCAAGCTTCCGATCAAGCATGGCGAAGGTTGCTATTTCGCCGATCCCGAAACGCTGGAAAGGCTGCGCAACAATCGCCAGATACTCCTGCGCTATGTCGACGCCAAAGGGAAACCCGTCGCTTCGGCCAATCCCAACGGTTCCTTGGACAATATCGCTGGGATTTGCAACGAAGCGCGCAACGTTTTCGGCCTCATGCCCCATCCGGAAGATGCCTCGAGCAAGCTTCTCGGCAGCGAAGACGGTCGCAAAATATTTTCCTCCATCGCGGCCGCCTGCGCCGGCAAGGTGGCGCGGCATGGATGAAGCGAAAGTCAAACCGTTGGCGCAACCGCCGGTGACCTCGGAACTAGTCGCCAGCCATGGTCTGACGGCGGAAGAATATCAGAAGATCGTCGCGCTGCTCGGCCGGGAGCCGAACTATACCGAGCTGGGGGTCTTCTCGGTCATGTGGTCGGAGCACTGTAGCTACAACAGCTCGCGCCATTACTTGAAGCAATTACCGAGGGCCCGCATGTTCTCCAGGGGCCGGGCGAGAACGCCGGCGTCGTCGATATCGGCGACGGCCTCGCCGTGGCGTTCAAAATGGAAAGCCACAACCATCCTTCGTTTATCGAGCCTTACCAGGGCGCGGCCACCGGAGTGGGCGGCATCCTGCGCGATATTTTCACCATGGGGGCGCGCCCCATCGCCTCGCTCAATTCGCTGCGCTTCGGCGCCGTCGATCACCCGCGCACGCGCTATCTCGTCTCCGGCGTCGTCGCCGGCATCGGCGGCTACGGCAACTGCATCGGCGTGCCGACGGTGGGCGGCGAGGTTTTTTTCGACGAATGCTACAACGCCAACATCCTCGTCAATGCCTTTACCCTCGGCATAGCCAAGAAGAACCGGATATTCAAAGGGATCGCCAGAGGCGCCGGCAATCCGGTCATCTACGTCGGCTCCAAGACCGGCCGCGACGGCATTCACGGCGCGACCATGGCCTCAGAATCTTTTTCCGAAGAGAAAGAGCAACGCCGGCCAACGGTGCAGGTGGGCGACCCGTTTACGGAAAAGCTTCTGCTGGAGGCCTGCCTGGAGTTGATGGAGAAAGACTGCATCATCGGCATCCAGGACATGGGCGCCGCCGGCTTGACGAGTTCATCCTCGGAAATGGCCGGGCGCGGCGGCTGCGGCATCGACATCGATCTTTCGTGCGTGCCGCTGCGCGAAGCCGGGATGACGCCCTACGAAATTCTCCTCTCCGAGTCCCAGGAACGAATGCTTTTGGTGGCCAAAAAAGGCAAGGAAAAAGAGG
>JACPFE010000190.1:6019-6661 GCA_016183145.1 Deltaproteobacteria bacterium
GAAGTGGGATCTCGACGCCGTGGTGATCGGACGGGTCACCAAAGATCAACAGTTTCGCGCGCGCTTCGGCGGCGTCGAAGTCGCGCGCATCCCGATCGGCGCGCTGACCAAGGAAGCGCCGGTTTACCAGCGGCCGGCCGCCCGTCCCCCGCACCAGGACCAACTCCAGCATCTCGACCTGCCGGCCATCGCCGCGCCCGCCGATCTCGGCGCCACGTTCAAGGAACTGCTCGGTTCACCGAACATCGCTTCCAAGGAATGGGTTTACCGTCAATATGATCATTACGTGCGCAGCAATACCGTGGTGGCGCCGGGCGCCGATGCCGCAGTGATCCGCATCAAAGGAACGAAAAAAGCGCTGGCGCTTACGGTGGACGGCAACAGCCGCTACTGTTTTCTCGATCCTTACGTCGGCGCCGCGCTAGCGGTGGTCGAGGCGGCGCGCAACCTGGCCTGCGTCGGCGCGCGGCCGGTGGGGCTTACCGATTGTCTCAATTTCGGCAGCCCGGAAAATCCCGAGGTCATGTGGCAGTTCGCCCAGGTCATTCGCGGCATGCGCGATGCCTGCATTGCGCTCAAAGTGCCGGTTGTGAGCGGCAACGTGAGCTTCTATAATGAAACCGACGGCGCACCGATCTATCC
>JACPFE010000178.1 GCA_016183145.1 Deltaproteobacteria bacterium
GAAGATGCCGAAGAAGGCTACGAGTTGATGAGAACACTTTACGAGAAACGGATTTATCCCAACGCCGACGGTATTCGCAACGCCATCCGGTTGCTCGGAATGACCAACGACAAGATTCGCCAGCTTAAAGCCGAGGAACTTGTCGACGACCGAATCGTGCGAAAATTAGAGAAGGAAGGCTAGCCAAAAGTATTTGAAATTTCTATTTGAGTTACAGACTTTGGAACCGGAAAAGACATGACTCCCGCAAAGACGCAAAGACGCCAAGGTTCGGAGAATTCGAAGAATCTTTTTAACTTTGCGCCTTGGCGCCTTGGCGGGATAAATTTTCCTTGAGTCGTTCTGTTCAACATTTCCAAGGTAAGTATCTAATGCGCCTTGAGCTCGCCGAGTTTCCGGTAAAACAAATCCGCTTGGCAAGGGTGTTTCGCTACGACGCCGGGACGCTGGAAGTGGATCAACCAGCGTTGCTGAATCTGGTATCGCAGGACGCGCGGATCGAAGAAGTGTCGTTGGCGGCGGTGCATCCCGGCGAGAAGGCTCGGGTTACGGGAATCAGGGATATCGTCGAGCCGCGCGTGAAAGTCGACGGCAGCGGTCAAGTCTTTCCTGGAACGCTTGGCCCCGTGGAACAGGTGGGCGCTGGCAGAACGCATCGTCTGTCGGGAATGGCCGTGATCGCCACGGCGGCCTACGAAGGGACGGCACGGGCCGGTTTGGCGGTGCAGCGCAGCGCGATTCTCGATCTGTGGGGACCGGGGGCGGAGGCGTCACGCTTCAGCACGCTTGCGGGTCTTGTGCTGGTCATGAAACTCAGAGAAGGTCTCTCGGATCTGGAAGCTCATACGGCGATTCAGGCCGCGGAACTGAAAGTGGCAAAGCGAATTGCCGAGGTTACGGTTGGACTACAGCCAGTCGATGTGGCGGTTGTCGATCTCAGCGTGCAAGAGCCGCAACTGCCGGGAGTCGTCCTCATTCAAGGCTGTCTGACGGACAGCCATAACGCGCACTCGGGGGTGAGCTACTACGGGCTGCCCATCAGGGACTCGTTGGCGACATTCGCCCATCCTAACGAACTCTTCGACGGCGCCGTGACGGTGGCGACGACCAGGGCCGTCGGCCACTTCCCCATCACTTGGGACTGGCAGAACCATCCGCTCGCTCTGGGGCTATGCCGTGAGCACGGCAAGCGGCTAAATTTTCTTGGCGTCATTCTCGAGCGCATTCAATTCGACACGTTTCACGGCAAAGAAGTCCTTGCCCACAACACGGCGCATTTGGCGCAAACGCTTGGCGCCAACGGAGCGCTGGTGGCGTGGACCGGCTCGGGCAATGCTTTTGTCGAATTGATGTTGACGATCCGTAATTGTGAACGGCGTGGCATCAGGACGACGTTGGTCACCTATGAATTTGGCGGCAAGGACGGCGTCGACTCTCCCTTGCTGTACTACGTCCCGGAAGCGGATGCGGTCGTCAGCAGCGGCAGCCGGGACCGCTGGCTAGAACTGCCGGAACCCGAGCGCGTCGTCGGGCCTTACGACCAATTTACCATCTTGAGCTATCCCGGAGCGCCGGTGGTCGAGGCGAAAGGGAAATTGACTCTGGATGCCCGCGACATGCTGATTGGCGGCGTCGACAACTGGGGCGGAGAGACTTGGCAGTGCGCGGCGTACTGAAGGTGAGAATGAAACTTAATTCGGGGGCGGCCGGTGATCTGTGGCGAGCACTGCCAGAGAGCTCGGTCGCAAGATGTTTTTTCGGCGACCCAAAAAGCCGGCTGAAACGATTCGATAAAGAGAAGCATTTAGAAAGGAGCCGAGAGCCATGGCCAAAATAATCACGGCGATTTTGACAGGCGCGATTGCTAACGTTCTTTTTCTCATGTTCGTCTCGCCGGGGCTTCACGCGGCCTCGATGGCCGAGATCACGGTTAAACTCACTTCGCTCAATTCCCAAGAAAAACTAGATTTCCTCGCCAAAGAAGCTCAAGGCGAAGCCGAAATTGTCTACTACGGTACACTGCCCGTAGATCAATTTTTGTCCTTGAGTAAACTTTTTACTGCTCGCTATCCTTTTTTGGCCGTCAAAAATTACTACTCGCCTCGGCAAGGAATTCTCACCCGAGCATTAAATGAGGCGCGCGCCGGACGGCATGCGGTCGATGTTATTCAGGTCGACCTGAGTTACGGTTATCAGATTATGAACGACGGACTCATTCACGCCTATCCGATTGCCGGACGGAATCGTTTTTACGACGGCACTTACGATCCGAGCGGTTACTGGCATAGCATGTATCATTTAACCACCGCGCTGACTTACAATACGAGTCTTGTCAAGCAGGAGCAGGTGCCCCAAAGCTACGAGGATCTGCTGAACCCTGTTTGGAAAGGCAAGATGCTTTTCGATAACGAGGCGGGGTATATCTTGGCGGCCATGGAGCAGGCCTGGGGGCGGGAAAGGGCCGTGGATTACCTCACCAAGCTGGCGAAGCAGGATCTTAGTTATCGACGCGGGGGAACTCTGACTACCCAGGTTGTCGGTTCGGGTGAGTTTCCCATCGCCATCGCGATCAATGGCGAGACCTCGGCCGCGGTGCGCGATAAGGGGGCGCCCTTGGGGTTTAAGGTTCTGTCACCGAAGATCGTAAAACCCGAAGGTCTATTTCTTGCGAAGAATGCACCGCATCCTCATGCAACGTTACTTTTCGCCGAATGGGTTCTATCGGAGGAGGTGCAAACTTTCTTGGCCACGAAGTTAGGCAAGGGGATTGCGATGAAAGGCGTGCGCAGCAAGTATCCAGATTTTCAGCTGCAGCCGGATTTTGTTGTGACTCCCGCGCTTGGCCCAAAGCTCAATGCCTATATCCGGGACTTTAAAAAGATCATGGGTATTCAATAGCTTCTTGCGCCTTGGCTGTTGCACTAAGGGATTGCCTTTTATGCTTGCGCCCTGAGATCATGACACTCGAACTCGCAGAATTCCCGGTAACACATGTGCGATTGGGACGCCGGTTCGCGTACCAGGGCGGGACATTGGAAGTCAATGAAGGCGAGTTGATCGATCACGTCGTTAAGGACTCCAGAATCACCGATGCGTCTCTCGCAGTGGCGATGCCGGGCGAGAAGGTTCGCATCACCGGGATTCGCGACATCGTCGAGCCAAGATATAAGGTGTCGGGGAGCGGTCGGGTTTTCCCCGGCATACTTGGCCCCGTCGATGATGTGGGCGAGGGCCGAACGCACCGCCTTTCGGGTATGACCGTGATCGCCGCGGCGGCGTACGAGGGAACGATCCGCGCCGGCACCACGGTGCAGCGCAGCGCGATCTTAGACATGTCGGGCCCCGGGGCGGATATTTCCCGCTTCAGCAAGCACACGCATCTGGTCCTGAGTTTTCGCATTGCCCCGGGACTCGCCGAATTGGACGCCCATACGGCCATCCAATTAGCGGAGTTCAAAGTCGCTCAGCGCCTCGCTCAAGTTACCGAGGAACTTACAGCCGAAAAAATCCGCGCCTATGAATTCAAAAACAGTACCACCGGCCTACCGAAAGTCATGCTGATTCAAGGTTGCATCACCGACCCTCAACATGTGCATTCCGGTGTTGGCTATTACGGACTTTCCCTGCGCAATTCCATGGCGACCTTTGTCCATCCCAATGAGCTCTTTGACGGAGCTGTGACGGTGGATACCACGCGGTCGGGGCGCGGTTATTATCCCACCACCTGGGACTGGCAAAATCACCCTCTGGTTCTCGGCCTGTGTGAGGCTCATGGGCGGGATTTGAACTTCGGCGGCGTCATTCTCCAGCGCATTCGCTTCGAGACCGCGCACGGCAAAGAAGTCGGATCCCGGAATGCCGCCCGCCTGGCGAAGGCGTTGGGCGCCGACGGAGCGTTGGTGACTTGGCTTGGCGGCGGCAATGCCTTTGTCGACGTCATGCTTACCGTGAAGGCCTGTGAGCGCAACGGCATCAAGACCACGCTTGTCACCTATGAACATGGCGGCAAAGCGGGTCTCGATAGCCCACTGCTTTATTATGTTCGGGAAGCGGACGCCGTAGTTTCGACCGGAACTCTTGACCGGGCGGTGGATCTGCCTGCCGTGGAAAAGGTCATTGGACCTTATGAAGAAATTAAGGTCCTTTCCTATCCCGGCGCGCCCGCAGTTTCGGCGCGCGGTCCGCTATCCCTGGAGGCGCGAGATTCAATCATCGGCGGGGTTGATCTTTGGGGTGAGGGAAGTTGGGTGTGTCATGGGTACTAGTGTAGTGTCCCTAACGCTTCTTTACATAAGATGCTCCAACGGGGGCGGGCCTTACGCCCGTGGTCAATGAGTCGGTGGCTTGAGGGCCGCCACCCCGACCCCTTCGAGTGGGATATTGCACGGCTGGGCCTGGTGAAACCTTCACGCTCCTGTGCCCACGGTCTCCAGTCCCACCCCCGTTGGAGCCTGAAAGTAGACCGCCTCGATGGTCAAGAGATTTCTGGGACACTACACTAGCTGGAAGCCGTGGCAAGCTCCGCCCGGCGCGCCTGGCGCCAAGGCCGGCCTCGGATGTTCGCGTTTTCGCCGGCTACAACCTTGAAGGAAAGTCAGCGGGGGTTGCATTTTGATCTGAACATGAGTTTAAAGGTAACAGTTATGCTGAAATCAAATGAATTTGTCAGCGGCTTGCCGAAAAGGTCGAGAAGGATGCAATGGCTTCCGGCACTTTTCTTAAGTTTCTTTGCCTTACTCTTCGGGCTTGGCGGGGGAACGGCCTTTGGCCTAACCAAGGTCGTCATTACCTTCGCGAGCTTTAGTGAGCGCGAAGGGGTTCTTTTCGTCGCCAAGGATCAGAACATCTTCCGCAAATATGATTTGGATGCGGAGATCATTTATGTGGCGACAGGGTCCGTTGCGCTGTCCGCTTTATCCAGGGGCAGTTCTCAATTCAACACCGGTTCCGCTTCGGGAGCGACCCTCGGCGCCATCGCCGGCGGTTCCGACGTGGCGTTTATCGCCGGCCTGGTCAACAAGCTCACCGGGGCGCTGGTGGTGAGTCCGCAAATCAAGACGCCCTCCGACCTCAAAAACAAACGGCTGGCGGTGACCAGCATCGGCGGCGGCACATGGGTTTTTACGATGTTGGCGCTGCAGCATTGGGGACTCGATCCCAAGCGAGACAATATAGCCATCCGAGTCGTTGGCAATGATGCGGTCCGCGCGCAGGCTCTGGCTTCCGGAGCCATCGATGGGGCCGCGGTTGGTTACGCTTTCGCCGCCAGCCTACGGCAGCAAGGGTACCGCATCCTCGCCGACCTCTCCGAACTGGGAGTGCCGTACCAGAGCACCGCGCTGCTTGCGCGCCGCAGTTTCGTCAATCAATCGCCGGATGTTGTGGAAAAAATGCTGCGCGCATTGGTCGATGCGATTGTCTTTATTCAGACTCCCGCCAACAGAGAAACGGTCATGAAGAGCTTAGCCAAGGCGCTGCATTTGCAACGGGCGGAAGACGCCGCGGAAGGGTATGAGAGGATGAAGACGTATTACGACAAGCGGATCATTCCCAGCGCCGAGGGGATACGGAATACCATGCGCTTGTTCGAAAACACCAATGAAAAAATTCGCCAGCTCAAGATCGAAGACGTCATCGATGACAGAATCGTCAGAAAGCTGGAAAAAGAAGGGCTGTTTCAGTAGGATTGTATCAATCTTTAAGGAGGTGTCGCCATGACCACGATTGTCCATGTTGTCAACCAATTTTTCGCCGGCCTCGGCGGTGAGGAAAAGGCGGGGATGCCCGTCGGTGTGATCGAGAATGCGGCGGGGGCGGCCCGCGGCCTTCAGTCGCAGCTTGGCGAGGAAGCGAAGATCGCCTGCACGATTTACTATGGCGACAACTACTTCCATGAACACAATGAAGACGCCATGAAAGCGCTTCTCGACGCCGTGCGCGCACGCAACCCCCAGCTCCTCGTCGCCGGGCCGGCCTTCAACTCCGGGCGCTACGGCCTGAGCTGCGTCGAGATCTGCAACGCGGTGGCTGCGGCTCTCGAAATTCCCTGTGTCACGGCGATGCACGAAGACAATCCCGCGGTGGGAACCTATCGCGATTTTGCTAATCCCCGCGTCTTGTGCTTGCCGACGACGGAGACCGCCGCCGGTATGACGGACGCTTTAAAAGCGGTGGCGAAATTTGTCGCGCGGCTTTCCCGTGGCGATAAAATCGGCCCTGCGCTGCAGGAAGGCTACCTCGCGCGCGGCATCCGGCGGCTGGAAAGGACCGATCGTCCGGGGGTCGATCGCGCCATCGACATGCTGCTCAAAAAAATCAACCATGAGCCCTTTGTCACCGAAGTGCCGATGGAGGCTTGGGACGATATCGCGCCGGCGCCGCCGCTCGCTCAACTCAAAGACCGCAAGATCGCCGTGGTCACCACCAGCGGCGTGGTGCCCTGGGGCAATCCGGATCGTTTCAAGACCTACCGCAACACGCATTGGCAAAAATACAACGTCGCCGAGCTCAAAGAACTGGAGCCGGGAAAGTGGGAAGCGGTTCATGGCGGCTACAACGTTGCCTACATGAACAAGAATCCTCACTACGGGGTGCCGCTGGATGCGTTGCGCACCCTGGAAGCGGAAGGCGTGATCGGTCCAGGGAAACTCTACCCGGCTTATTATGTGATTCCCGGCAATCAAGGGTCGCCGGCGGTCATGCGCCGGATCGGCCAGGAGATTGCGGCTGATTTGAAAAAGAACGGCGTCGAAGGAGTGCTGTTGGTGGCCACGTGAGGGACCTGTAGTCGCAGCGGTGCTGTGATGAGCAAGGAACTTGAGAAGGCAGGACTTCCGGTGGCTCTGGTCAGCGCGATGTATCCGGTGGCGGAGCAGGTGCGCGCGACTCGTATCGTCAAAGGCGTCAGCATTCCGCATCCCTGCGGCGATCCGAGTTTACCGCCTGAACTTGATGCGCGGCTGCGCCGCGAAATCGTTCAGACCGCGCTCAAAGCGCTCGAAGCCGAAGTCAAAGGACCGACGCTGTTCGCGCCGAACATGGCGGTCAGCGGGTAAAACCAGTGCGACTCGAACTGGCAGATTATCCGGTAAAAGACATCCGCCTAGGACGGACGTTTCGTTATCAAGACGGAATGTTAGAAGTCGATGGCCCCGCGCTCGAAGCAATGATCGTC
>JACPFE010000172.1 GCA_016183145.1 Deltaproteobacteria bacterium
GTCCAGGGTTAAGATCCGAACTCGGGGCATTCAACTCTAGACTCAAGACGCAAGACTCTAGACTGAAAATCGACTGAAGGGAGATTTTCTATGTGTGACTTTGCTGCAGACGCGGCGGCCGCGGAACAATTGATGGTTGGCCGGACTTTGACCTTGGAGCGGGTGCGCCAGCTCAACGCCAAGGATTATTTCTATCAAATGCTCAAAGACAACCCGGAGATCGTGAAGATCCATCCGGGGATCGAGAACGAATTGCTTCGGGGCGCCATCGATTGCCACATTCACGCCTATCCCGATTTCGTGCATCGTTCCCAGGACATGATCCAGATCGCCATCGAGGCGTCCAAGTGCGGCATGCGCGCCATCGCCTTCAAAGATCACTGGAACATCAGCGCGACGTCCGCTTACCTCACGCAGCGCCACATCGACGACATGATCGCCAGAGGCGAGCTGACCAACCGCGTCGAAGTGTACGGCGGTGTGGGGATGTGTTTCGGCATGAGGCCGGATTACGTCCGCGTGGGACTCCAGTATCCGAACTTCAAGATGATCTGGTTTCCGACTTTCACTTCCTACGGATTCTGGCGCGGCGCGGGTCATCCGGAGCATGAAGGCGTACGCCTGTGCAGCGAGGACGGCAAGGTGCTGCCGGAGGTGAAGGAAATCATGGAAATGGCCGCGGCGAAAAAAGTCGGCATCGGCTTCGGCCACACCGACTTTCAAGAGCTGCTGCCGCTGGCGCGGCTCGCTAAAGAGATCGGCGTGCGCGCGACGCTGGACCACCCCCTGCTGGAATTGAACAAGCTCTTGCTCGATGAAATGAAACAACTGCGCGATCTCGGCGTTTACGTCGGCACCTACTGCCAGCCGATGATTCCGAGTCTGTATCAGCCGGTGGCCGACCCGATGGAAACCATCCGCACGATCAAAGAGATCGGCCCCGACCGCTGCATCATCGGCAGCGACTTCGGCCAGGTGCTGCACATGGACGCCATCGACGGCATGCGCGTCTTTATCCGCGCGCTGTTAGGCTTCGGCGTCAAGGAGCAGGAAGTGAAAGTGATGTTGAAAGACAACCCGGCGAAGCTGATGTGGTTGGATGATAGGGAAGCCGCAACCGTAAATCCCCAGGCCATCGCAGGGTATCGACCGCCAAGAACATAAGAACAAGACGGAACGCTTACGCTGGCCCCTTTTGTTTATTGTTCAATTACCGTCGATTGGTGAGGAAGGGAAGACGGGGTCATTCGTCAGCCGCGGTTGAAATGGGCACGTAATCCTGTGAAGCGTGAAATTGCAAGCCCAGTCCTCACGTCTTCCTTCGCCGGTCCGATCGAACCGCGTGTCGATGGCGCGCGAGCGATCAGGCGTATTTCTTGACCGCATTATCGATGGCGCCGCCGGCTCTGGCTAGATCGTCCGGTGTCATGACCGGATGAATCTCAATGCTTGCGTTGAACGCAAGGAACCACGGCTCAGCGATGGCTGGGATTTGCGAAGCATCTTGCATGTCGAGAAAAATAAACCCCGCACGCTGACCGTTGCTGTCCGTAAAATAGACGGCCTCCGGCTTTAAATCCGCCAAAATGGATTGGATCGTCGCGCCGAGCTTTCCGGCCTTCGCGGCCTTGTTTCCGGACTCAACGGGGATATTGACCTTCAGCAAAAATCTCATGGTTCACCTCCTGACGATTTAAATGGGGGTCAGAGAACTTTTTCATGAGGGCCTGCTTTTGCTTTTCGTGGTCGCCCTTGTGATTTTCCGACTAAACGCCGCTCTCCCATCGTTTCGATCTCTTTTTGAAATCGCTCTCTCCCGATCAGTCTGCCCCGTTGTGTTGCGTGGCGGAGGCGGCATTCGGCATAAAACGGGTTGGGCTAAACCGCTGAGCGAGAATTTACTCTTTTGCGATGGGGATTGTAAAGGATGCAGCAGCCGCTTCATAGGACAGCCGCGTGTGGATTTTTGGGCCCCATTTCATCGGTAGAGACTAGCGTTGCTTTCTGAGTCTGTGGATTACGCCAACGCTGCCCGCGTTCCCCGTTCATTTATCAAACGTCTCTTGACAGGAAAGAGTTTATTCAGACATCTGGAGTAATGGACTGTAAATGGTGGCTTGTCATCGCCGGATGCATCACGCACGCCGTGAGCACCGGCTTTACTTACTTCGGCATGAGCGCGTTCTTCCCGGCGATTGAGCGGGAGTTCGGCTGGAGCCGGACGGCGATATCGGGGGCTTTCTCGCTGGCGCGCATCGAGTCCGGTTTCTTGGGTCCCGTCGAGGGCTACATGATCGACCGCGTGGGAGCGCGGCGGATCATGTTTGTCGGCATCATCCTCTGCGCGATGGGTTTTCTTGCGCTGAGTTTGGTGCATTCGTTGCCGATGCTCTATATCGTCATTGTTCTGGGCATCGTCCTGGGTTCTAGCATCGGTTATTACTCGCCCATCAGTGTGCTGGTCGCAAAGGCGTTCCGCGAAAGGCGGAGCTTGGCCTTCGGCATCTTCCGCATGGGGCCGGGTCTCTCCGGGCCGTTGGTGCCGCTGGTGGGTTGGATGATCGCTCGGTGGGGTTGGCGCACCGCCGCAGTGATATCGGGCTGCATTCTTTTAGTCGTGGGTTTTCCGTTGGCTTACCTGATCAGCCGGATTTCCCAATCGGAAGAGTCGCAGGAACAACTGGCGCCTGAGCGAACAGTCCAGGATGGGAAGCCGGCTCGTCGTTCGTCAGATCCCCAGTTTACACTGAGCGAGGCGCTGCATTCGCCGGTTTTCTGGACATTGTCAATTGCCATGGCGCTGCGCCACATGGTGACCGAGGGAGTCTCAGTCCATTTTGTGATTCTGCTCGTGGACCGCGGCTGGACCATGGCGGCCGCCAGCGGCCTGCTCGGCCTTTCGGCGTTCATCGGCGCGCCAGCGCGCATCGGCATGGGTTGGCTGGGGGACCTGGCCGATAAGCGGCGCCTGGTCATGGGGCTTCTCGTGGCGTTGAGTGTCTCGGTCTTTCTCATGGGGTACACGGCCCACGCGTTTGTCTTCACGACCTGCATGATCATTTACTCTCTCGCCTACGGCGGGCTCGCCTCGCTGCAAGAGCCAATTCGCGCCGACTATTTCGGTACCAAGGCCTTTGCTACGATCCAAGGGATGAGCCGAGCGGTTACGACGGCCGGCACCTTTATGGGCCCCCTGCTCGCCGGCTTTCTTTACGATCTCACCAAGAGCTATACGATCGCCTTCGCTATTTTCGCCGCCGTGAGCCTTTTGGCGACGGTTTTCATGTTCCTGGCGAAGCCGCCCGGACATAATGCAACGCGGACCAGACCGTCGTAAGATCGACCGTGGTCTGTGGCCGCCCGTGAGCGTACTTAAACACCTACAATTCGCGCTTGATTTTCCGCCCTGAACGGCAGTCTTTCCGAAACCGCTGGTCGATTTTTCCGAAGCGATGCTAGCGGGTGTCTAGCCTTTGTTAAGACTCGTGACCGAGGCGGGAGCAGTTGTCACCGGCGCGACGAATTCCTCTCTCACAAAGCCCGGGGCTCCAGTGTTTTCCATCTTCACCTTGAGCCAGGGGCCGTTGATTTCGAGGACGATCAGTCTGGCACCCCGGTCGAGCATGATCTGCGCCGCGGCGCCGAAGCGCGGCTCTTCTCGTAAGAGAATACGACGCCCCGTTTGGTAGATCGGTAAAGAGTCTCTTGCCGGCTCCCGCTCGCGGTTTTTCCCCCTGGCAGCGTCAACGGTGGTGGCTTGGTTGGCAACCTTGGTTGCCGATTTTATCTTCCCGTCTTGTCCCGGGGTATCGAGTTGCGCTGTAGCAGCGCTCCTTGACGAAGTTGCGACTTGGTCAACTATCGCGTTGCGCATGGCCCCCGGTTCCGCCGCGCTCACCGAGGCTCTCTCGGCCAAGGGTTCGATCGCCGCAGGCGTTGGCGAGCGGAAGACAAATGCTGTCCAGAGAAGGGCCAGAACGCCGATAGAGCTGAGAGCGTATGTATACACCCACCGTGAGACCGATGTCGTTCTAACTCGACGGGCGGTGTCCCTCTGTTTTGGCGATTGCTGCGCGGCGCTCGGCTCCGCGACATGCCTTGTCACTTCTCGCGGTGTCTTTTGGGAGCATTCATTTAGAGGAATCGGTTGATCAAGAGGCTGATGGAGGAACAGTCTTCGCAACAGCCGATGATAAGCCCACATCTTGTCTTGCCTGCCCTCTTTTTCCGCCGCCTCATAGCCGAAACAAAAAATCTCCAACACGATCTCCCGTTCGGATTCAGTCAGGTGGTCGACAGTTCGAATCAGATCGATCTCCTGTTCATGGGTTTGCGCGCCGTCCACCTGGATCCTTGCGAGCAGACTGAAGAGTTGCGCTCGCCGACCCAGAGGGACTCTTTCGCCGATTCGAGCCGAATGGAGCAGCGCCTGCCCATTACTCCCTTGTGAGAGATTGCGTTGCTCCGTCTTGAATCGGCCAAAAATGGCAGGCAAACGCTGTATCATCGAAAAACTCCAGCCTATTGTACCCGCACTGTACGATCCGAACGGTGACTTATCACCAAATACAGGTAATATGCAAGACAATAAGGATTATATTATGACATGACTTGACAACCGCGTCGTGGCGAGCCGGGTTTAGACCTTTGCCGTTTAGTGGACCCATCCGGTCATTCTTGGCCGGTTCTCGATCGCCTCAATTTGTCTGGACGGTTTGCCCGGGTGAGGAATGGTAGACTGATGAGTCGTTTTGGAGGTTTTTTCCGGCCACTCGTGCGTCACGGGTCCCATTTCATTCGCAACGCTGAAACCCCTGACGCCGCAATGGCCGGGACCTGCTTACCCTTACAGGGAGCTTGACAAGGCTAGAGGAGTCGGGCGATCGATAGCGGCGCATGACTCAATCCATGGCGTGCTGATGAGCGTTTTGAGTCTGGAGTCTTGAGTTTCGCATTGAGTTCCGGGGAAAGAGGACAGGCAACTTTTTCGAAGACGAAAAAGTAGCCAGTCCCCAGCTGGATTCCCGTTGGAGCTTGTCCTGAGCGTAGCCGAAGGGCGGGAATGACGACAACGGGCGTACCGATTTCGTCATCGAATTTCTGAGACAGTAGAAGCCCAAAGTCAGACCCCCGAGACTTGAAAAGAAGAACGTCCCCGTGGAGATCGAAGAAAGCGTCCGTTCGCGCGAATTGAGCGGGCCCGCCGGTTGGCTGGGAAAGGCCATGCTGATCGCTTTGCCGGTAGCGGGAATCTTTTTTTTGTTCAACGTGCCGCAATGGATCGGCTGGCTGGTTTTCAATGAACAATACCTGGGGCGTTCCTTCTTGCTTCGGTGGAATGGGTGGCGCGCGCGCCTCGTGGAGCTGCGTCCACGGCCGTGGCCGACACCGACGGTTGAATTCCCCGAATGGGCACCTCAGGTTTCGGCACAGCCGCCGATTGCTATCGTATTGCCGGCGGCGACCCTTCGACTCGCGCCCCGGCCTTGGCCGGGGGCTCCTGCTCAGGATTCCGCCCCACGGGCAAAATGGAAGGTGCTACGGGCTTGCCCATGGGGCTCCACGCGATGCCTATTTTTGAGACTTCTTGAGAAACCCTTCCTTCTCGAGCTCCTTTAAGAAGCGGGTGTTGACGAAGTCCTCCGGTTTTTTGGTCTTGACCACCGCCACCCGTTGTCCCACTTCGTCCATGGCGTTTTGCACGCCGTCCAGCCTCGCATAGCCGCTGTAATCCGTTACCTGCAGGTAACTCTGGTACGTGGCTTCGAGCAGCTCGGCATCGGTGACCTTCAGATACTTCGCGATGAGTTTTTTGGTTTCGTCTTTGTGCTTGGCAGCGTAGCGGATACCTTCGATGTAGCCTTTCAGGAAATTTTTAATTCCCTGCGGGTTTTCCCGGATGAAACGGTCGGTGGTTTCGATCACCTGCTGGGGGTAGGCGATCCCGAGATCCGCCAGATTAAAGAGAATGTTGTAGCCCTGCTTTTTAGCGGTCAGATCCAAAGGCGGTGACACCAGCGTGGCTTCAATGCTGCCGGCCGCCAGGGCCATAATACGGTCAGGCTGCGATCCGAGTTGGAGAATCGTAATATCCTTGACTGGGTCGAGGCCGAATTTTCTAAGAGTCAAGCGGATCGCCGTATCCGTTCCGGAACCGAAACGGCTGATGGCTATTCTTTTCCCTTTGAGCTGATCCCATTTGGTTATCGCCTTGGCGGAGACCAAGCTATAGGGCAGTGTGTTGACGAACGCGGCGACGATGATCGTTTCTGCGCCTTGGGAGCGCGATGCGATGACGGCGGGTCCCGAGGATATAGACATCTTGACTTCGCCCGAGAGCATGGCTTGGGCCAAGACCGAGCCTGCCTCAAAGATAACCACGCGGGGATCGCTATTATGCTTTTGCCAAAGCCTCGCGTCCCTGGTGACGAATGCGTACATCATGTTGATCGAATGGCCGGAAACGCCCACAATCATCGGGTCCGCAGCGGCGGATGAAACCGAGCAGACCACCATTAGGGTAAACAGCGCGAGGGTTCGAAGGAAAGTGACAGTGGCTCTAGTCATTTGGCCTCCAGGCAGTTTTCGCTTATACACTCAAGCATTGTAGCACACGTTAATTCTCTAGCATAAAAAATTAACCAACGCACGGCCTGCATCCTACTATGCTTGCAAATAGCATCCCGGCATAGTTAAGCTACCGTTAGTTATTACAATTAGGAGCGACGCATGGCTGAGAATCTAAAACCGCGCAGCGCGGTTATCACCGACGGCCCGGACCGGGCGCCGACGCGGGCGATGTTCAAGGCGACGGGATTTACCGACGAGGACCTTTCGCGTCCCATTGTCGGCGTCGCCAACACCTGGATTGAGATCGGTCCGTGCAATTTCCATTTGCGCCGATTGGCCGCCAAGGTCAAAGAGGGTATTCGCGCCGCCGGGGCGACGCCGATGGAATTCAACACGGTGTCGATCTCCGACGGGAATTCAACACGGTGTCGATCTCCGACGGTATCAGCATGGGCGCGGAAGGGATGAAGTGTTCGCTCATCAGCCGCGAAGTCATTGCCGATTCCATCGAGTTGGTCGCCCGCGGCAATCACTTCGATGCGCTGGTTTGTTTGTCCGGCTGCGACAAAACCAATCCAGGCGTCGTTATGGCGCTTGCTCGGCTCAATATTCCCGGCCTCGCGCTCTACGGCGGCTCCATCGCGCCGGGCCATCTCGGCGACCGCGATCTGACAATCCAAGACGTTTTCGAGGCGGTGGGCGCCTACAGTAGCGGTAAGATTAGCGCCGAGCAATTCAAGGCCGTCGAAAACGCCGCGTGTCCGGGGGTGGGCGCCTGCGGCGGGCAATTCACCGCTAACACCATGTCCACGGCGATGGAATTTCTCGGCATCTCGCCGATGGGCAGCAACGGCATCCCCGCCACCGTCGCCGAAAAAGATGACGCGGCGTTCAACGCCGGCAAGTTGGTGGTCGAGCTTTTGCGCCGCGACCTTAGGCCGTCGCAAATTCTCACCCGCAAAGCGATCGAGAATGCCATCGCCTCAGTGGCCGCCACCGGCGGTTCGACCAACGCGGTGCTGCACCTGCTCGCCATCGCCCACGAGGCCGGCGTTGAGTTGTCCATCGACGATTTCGACCGCATCAGCGCGCGCACGCCGTTGATCGCGGACCTCAAGCCGGGCGGGCGGTTCGTCGCCAATGATTTATACCAAGCCGGTGGAATACAGTTGGTTGCCAAACGGTTGGCTGACGCCGGTCTGATCCACGGCGACGCGCTCACCGTTACCGGCAAAACCATCGCGGAGGCCGCGCAGGCGACCAAAGAGACTGCCGGACAAGAGGTCGTTAGGCCGCTGTCCAATCCTCTGAAGCCGACCGGCGGGCTGGTGATTCTTAGAGGCAACCTCGCGCCGGAAGGATGCGTGGTGAAAGTCGCGGGACATGAGCGCATGATTCACAGAGGCCCGGCGCGGGTCTTCGACCGCGAAGAAGACGCCTTTCAAGCCGTGCAAAAGGGACAGATCAAGCCTAACGACGTCCTCGTCATCCGCTACGAGGGACCGAAGGGCGGGCCGGGAATGCGCGAGATGTTGGGTGTGACGGCGGCTCTGGTGGGCGCGGGCCTGGGCGATTCCGTCGCGCTGCTTACCGACGGCCGCTTCTCGGGCGCGACCCACGGCTTGATGGCGGGCCACGTGGCGCCGGAAGCCGCTTACGGCGGACCCATCGCGGCGGTGCGCGACGGCGACACAATCGTTTTCGATATTAGAGCGCGCCGATTGGACGTGGAAATTTCGCCGCAGGAACTTTCGTCTCGTTTGCGCCAATGGACACCGCCGCCGCCGCGTTACACGACGGGGGTCATGGCCAAATATGCCAAGCTGGTTTCTTCGGCGTCCCAAGGAGCCGTGACAAACTGATAACAAGTCCTGAGTACTGAGTAATGAGTGCTGAGCAAGACGAGTTATTTCCACGCTGTTGCTTTTATCACTCGGCACCCACCCACTCAGGACTCAGGACTCGTTACTCAGGACTAGCTCCCCTGGCTGTCGGCGCAGGGCCCGTCATTTACCTACCGGATCCGGCGGCGGCCGCGACGTAAGACGGTAAGGAGGAATAATCATGGATGACTGGACCGTTTGGGCGTCGTTCTTAGCCTTGGGCACGGCGGCGGCGGTACTGGCGACCTATTTCCTGTGCCGCGCCCGGCTCGAACAGACGCAAGGACGGGTTCTCCTGCTCGAGCGCGAAGTGGCAATGGCGCGGCTGCGGGAAGAGGCGAACGAGAAGAAATTGCTGAAAATCTTAGACGCTGTAACCGAGCTGCGTGAATCCACCGAAGAACACCTGGTAAGACTAAGAGAACGGCTAGACGAGCTACGCGCGGAAGGTTATCCGCGCGAGCATGTGGACGGCGCCTGACGGCGCAGGGCGGCAGTGGCGGCTCGACGATCCATCAGGTATAGAAGCTGGCGATGAGCTGTCGCTAGCGCGCAATAGCATGGTTCAAGGTTCAACGTTCAAAGTTCAAGGATCGTATCTTGAGCCGATAATGTGGGATTCGATTCTTTGAACCTTGAACCCTTCGACAACGCTCAGGGCGGGCCTGGAACTTTGGACTGATTTGTCCCCTTGATCTGCGATTAGCTTGCCCCAGGTTTGACAGCCCACCGCGCTGTTCGATAGGGTGCGGAGCAGTTTCAATCACCAGGACTTAAAAAGGAGAAATTCCCATGAGCCTCGATTACGTCAGCAACCAGGAAATCATTCAGGCGGCGCGCCGCAATCTGCCGCAGGATGTTTGGGATTATCTATCCGGCGGCGCAGAGTCGGAAACTACGATGCGGCGCAACCGCCTGGGCTTCGATAGTCTCGGTCTGCGGCCGCGGGTGCTGGTGGACGTATCGAAGGTCGACACTTCGACGACTTTCCTGGGGCAGAAGCTGCGCATTCCGGTAATGATGGCGCCCATCGGCTCGCTGCAAACGATCACGCCCGAAGGCGGCGTCGCCGTGGCGAAGGCCGCCGCCGAGTTCGGCACCATGAACTTCGTCAGCTCGGTCACGCAGCCGAGTCTGGAGGAAATCGCCGCCAGCACCAATCAGCCGAAAATTTTTCAGCTTTATGTGCGCGGCGATTTGGATTGGTGCGCGGAAATCCTCGGGCGGGTCAAGAAAGCCGGTTACATCGCCCTTTGTCTGACCGTCGACACGGCGCACTACAGCCGGCGCGAGCGGCCGCTGCTCAATCGCTGGCAGCCGCCGAGCCGAAGAGCGGAGCGAAACCGCCACTTTCAATCAATGCTGAC
>JACPFE010000173.1 GCA_016183145.1 Deltaproteobacteria bacterium
GCTTCGCCACGACCCGCGCCTACATCAAAGCCAACCGCCCAACTGTAAAAGCCGCGCTCAAAGGCTACGTCGAAGCGATTCACTATATCCATAACAACGCCGAGGGCACCAAGACGATCGTCGCCAAATACCTGCGCAGCAACGACCCGGAGGTTCTGGGCGCCGCTCATCAGGGCTTCATCAAGCTGGTAGCCAAAAAGCCCTATCCAACGTTAAGGGGTATCCAGTTTCTGCTCGATCAGGTGGGAGACAAACTTCCCCAGGCCAAAAAGGCGAAGCCCGAACAGTTCGTCGATTTGAGCCTCCTGCAAGAGCTGGAGAAGGAAGGGTTCTTTACCGAGATGGCCAAGAGGTATCCCTGATGCTTCTGCGAAATCCACCCTTCGACGCGAGCCCCGGCCTTAGCTGGCGGCTCTTGCTCAGGAATTCGTCCCACTGGCTTGCCCGTGGGACTCCACGCGGATACTCGGGCCGGCCTGACGTTTCACTGCCGGCGGCGAACTGCTCCTCGCGGAGGCACCGTTGCTGCAGGTGAATCCCTCTGACCGTAGGTCATCCCTAGCCGCCACTCCCGCGCCTGATCAAGCAACGGCCCGCGACGATGTCTGGATTCCCAGCGTCTGCAAAATGTGCGGCAACGGCTGCGGCACCCTGATCCACCGCGTCGACGGCGTCGTCGTCAAGATCGCAGGCAATCCCGACAACCCGCACAACTTCGGCAAGCTCTGCGCCAAAGGGCACGCCGCGATCATGGCGCTTTACGATCCCAAGCGCCCGCGCCGCTGTTTGCGCCGCACCAATCCGAAAAAAGGCCTAGGCGAAGACCCCGGCTGGCAGGAGATCGGCTGGGACCAGGCGATGGACGAAGTCGTCGCCCGGCTACGCAAGATCAAAACTGACGATCCGCGCAAGGTGATGTTCGTCAACGGCATCACCGAGATCGAGATGTCGCATCAAGGCCGACGATCCGCGCAAGGTCATGTTCGTCAACGGCATTACCGAGATCGAGATGTCCCGGCAGGTCGGGGTGGCGTTCGGCGAAGTTTTGCAAACTCCGAACTACACCACCGGCGTCGCCTTCGGCACCCACACCCGGGTTTCTTTTTTGAATACCGGCTCGATGCACAGCGAGCCGGATTTCGACCACTGCCGCCTGCTGATTCTCTTCGGCTCGCAAAAAGGCTCCCTCAGCGGCCACGACACGATGAAGAGCGCGCTGGCGATGGCCAAAGCCCGGGAGCGCGGCATGAAGGTGGTCGCCTTCGATCCGATCTGCTCGCCCACCGCGTCCAAGGCGGATCAATGGATTCCGCTCCGGCCCGGCACCGACGGCGCCGTGGCGCTCGCCCTGCTCCACGTGCTACTCAACGAGCTCGGCGTCCTGGACGAGACTTTCCTGGCGCGGCAAAGCAACGCTCCCTATTTAATCGGCGCCTCCGGCGGTTATCTGCGCGACGCGCAATCGGGCAAGCCGCTGGTGTGGGACGGGGCGGACAAGTCGGCCAAGGCTTTTGATGATTCCAAGCTGATCAAGCCGGCGCTCGGAGGCGAGTTCGAGGTAAACGGTGAGAGCTGCCGCCCCGCTTTGGAATTGCTGCGCGCGCACATCGCGCAATTTACGCCGGAGCGGGTGGAGGCGATCTCGACGGTGCCTGCGGAAACTTTGCGCCAACTGGCCCGCGAATTCGCCGCCGCCGCGCAAATCGGCGGCACTGTCACCATCGACGGCAGCGAGATGCCGCTCCGCCCGGTCTGCTCTTTCGCCGACAGCCGCGGCTCCACTTGCCACACCCAGGGAGTCTGGACCGGGACAGCGATTCAATTGCTCAACGTCGTGGTCGGCGCCGTCGATGTTCCCGGCGGCGCCATCAGCACCAGCATCGTCGGCCCCGGCGAGCGTCTGCGAGTCAGGGCGAGCGCCGACGGTATCGTCCTCTTCGGCGTTCAGCGGCCCGGCGGCGAGTCACAGTATCCGGACCAGCGGGCGCGCGTCCCCGAGACCGTGCAACTGCACGAGCTGTTTCCCGTCGGCAAACAGCCGCGCCCCATGTTCGGCCTGGCGTTGCTCGACTACCCGGAGCTGATTCCTTACCAGCTCGAGATGCTGATTATTCTCGGCAGCAACATCGTCATGAGCGGCGCCGATCCCCGTCGCATCGTCGCGGCCCTGGAGAAAATCCCGTTCGTCGTCGCCCTCGGCGACCGCTTGGATGAGACCCTCGAATGCGCCGATTTGATTATTCCCACCGCCCAGGGATTGGAGCGGCTCGACTTCCCGGTGAATCGCCTGGAAGGCTGGGTCACCGGCCGCCACTGGTATTTCACCGCCCGGCTGCCCGCCGTCGAGTCGCCACCGGACGTGCGCCACACCGTGGATATTTTCCTGGAATGGGCCGAGCGGCTCGGCTTGCGTCCGGAACTGAACCGGCTCCTCAACGGGCAACTGGGGCTTACCGAGAGCGAGCGGCTGGCGGAGGACGGCCGGTACAACAATCGCGAGATTGTCGAGCGGCGCATGCGCTCCATGTTCGGCGCCGACCACGACCTCGGCTGGTTTGAAAAGTATGGACTGGTGGCCTGGGAGCGGCATGTCTCCGAGCGCTATCCGCGGGGCGTGCTCAAGCTGCCGCGCGTGCCGGTTTACTTTCCCGAAATCGTCGAGCGGGGCAAAGAGCTGAAAGAAATCCTCGATGGCTTGGGCGTGAGTTGGGATTTGTCCAGTTACCAGGCAGTGCCGGCTTGGTCCGGCTGCTGGAGCCACAAGACGCGTCAAAGCGATCAGCTCTTTCTGGTCAACTACAAGCTGCCTTTTCAGACTTCGACGACGACGCAATACAACCCCTGGCTCGCCGAGCTGTCGCAGCGGCACAGGCTGGCGCTCTATGTGACGCTGAACCGTAGCACCGCCGCCGCACGCGGCATTGCCGACGGCGACGAGATCGAGCTGGTGGGAACCAACGGATATACCGCGCGGGGAGTGGCGCGGGTTTCGGAGTGTGTTCATCCGGAGGTGGCCGCCGTCGCTTCCTGTTTCGGCCATTGGTCCCATAATCAGCCGTCCGGCGGGGCTGCGGGGGTCAACTTCAACGCCTTCGTTCCCCTCGACGTGAGAGGAATGGAAATGCTCTCCGGCGATTTCGACCAATGCGCGCTGGTGACGATTCGGAGAGTTGGGAGACGCCAAGGCTCGATCTTTAAGTCGGTGCAAAGATGAAGCGGAGCGTACAAGAGCAGTTTTCAGTTCCTGGTTTCCGGTTTTTAATGTCTGGTTTCAGAAATCCGTCACATAGTTTGACCGTCATTCCGGGCAAGCTGGCGATAGCTAGCGCGACCCGGAATCCAGGAAATTCGAAGATACCTGGATTCCCGCTTTCGCGGGAATGACGCTAGAGGCGCTCCGAATTTTTCATCGAACTTTGATTCTAGGACACTAGTTTCCGGTTTCCGATTGACTGGGAACTGACAACTGGCAACTGAGAACTATTACGAGGTATCCATGCCCTACGCTGATCTGCGTGAATTTTTGAAAAAACTGGAATCCTGCGGCAAGCTCCACCGCATCGTCAAGCCGGTGGACAAGGACTGGGAGATCGCCGCAGTGGCGAAGGTCGCTTTTGAATCTATTCCCGAATCGCGCCGCCCCGCGCTCATGTTCGAGCAGGTGAAAGGCTTCGACATGCCGCTGGTCCTCGGCGCCCTCGGCGGTTCCCGCGCGATTTACTGTCTCGCCCTGGAATGCGAGATCAAAGACGTGCACAAAAAATGGGGTGATGCCGAGCGCCAGCCGATCGCTCCGGTGCGCATCGCCAACGGGCCCGTGCAGGATAAGATTTTTCGCGGCGAACAAGTGAACTTGCTCAAGCTACCAATCCCCACCTGGACCGTCGGACAGGACCCTTCGCCCTACGTCACCTCCGGGTACGTCATCACCAACGATCCCGACACGGGGATGAGAAACGTCGGCGTTTACCGGATCCAGTTGAAAGGCGC
>JACPFE010000174.1 GCA_016183145.1 Deltaproteobacteria bacterium
AGTGGCCCGGGACGCTTTTCTCAACACCGGCAACGTCGAGCAGATCGGCTGGGAGGAGGTCAGGGAAAGAGGCTTTGCCGCCTACACCGGGCTGGGAACGGCGATGCGATCGATCGGCAACGCCTGCGACATCGAAGTGGGCGAGCCGCTGGTGCCGCTCACCTGGCACACGGCGAAAAAGGAGCCCTATCCGACGCTGACGCGGCGCATGCAGTTCTACATCGATCACGACTGGTATTTCGAGCTGGAAGAGCATCTGCCGACGCACAAAGATTGTCCCACCTCCGGCGGAAACTACCCGCTGCAAGTGACCGGCGGCCACGCGCGCTGGAGCATTCACAGCGACTGGGTCGATGACGCGCTGATTCTCGCCCTGCAGCGGGGCGAGCCCGTGCTGTTCATGAATTCAAAAGATGCCGCGTCGCGGGGAATTTCGGATGACGACGTTGTCGAGGCGTTCAATGACGTCGCCTCATTCCGGGCGCGGGCGGTGGTTTCTCCGGGAGTCCGGCCCGGCCAGGCGATCATCTACCACGCCTGGGAGAACTACCAATTCGCGGGCTGGGGCCACTTCAAGAGCGTGATGGCGGCGCCGCTCAATCCCATCGAACTGGTCGGCGACTATGGTCACATCCGGCCCGACCCTTTGATCGCCATGCCGGGCCAAAGCGACCGCGACACCCGGGTGGAGATCAGGAAGGTTCGGGGAGAGCCGGCGTGATTTGGATAGACCGAGGGGTAAACGCATATAGAACCAGAATTCGCTCATGGCGCGAGGAGAGTTAAATTTATCCCACCCTCGCCCTTTGGGAGAGGGAAGGGTGAGGGCCTTGTTAAGCAGGAAAAATTCGCCCTCACCTCAGTCCTCTCCCAGAGGGAGAGGAAGCAAGAAGCGGAGAGGAGTGAGAACTGCCAGCGTGAGCTGGCCAGACCGCCTTTAGCGGCTCACAAATCAAGCGTCCGGCTCTGTGGAGGTGCGTGAGTCGAGAGAGCGAGGAAACGACCGATGCCTGAATTAAATCTGAAGCTGGAAAGTTTGGAGTCGAGCGGCGACGGCCGTCTCTCGACTGCCGATTATTCCCACGACGAGATCCGGCGCGCTCCGTGGAAATGGGATAAAGTCGTGAAAGGCTCCCACCTCACCAACTGCTCCTATCAGCAGGCGTGCAACTTCAATCTCTACGTCAAGGACGGCGTCATCTTGCGAGAAGAGCAAGCGGCGAATTACCCCCCGCGTAACGATCCCGCGGTTCCCGACTACAATCCGCGAGGCTGCCAGAAAGGCGCTTGCTACGCGCACCGGGTTTACGATCCGACGCGCGTCAAATATCCGATGAAGCGGATCGGCGAACGGGGCAGTGGCAAGTGGAAGCGCATCAGTTGGGATGAGGCGCTGAGCGAAGTTGCCGACGCGATTATCGATACGGCCACGAAGGAAGGGCCGGAAGCGATCGTTCAGGGCGGCGGCACCCGGGTGATGAACGCGGGCAGCGAAGGCTCGGCACCGACGACTTTCTTTCTCGGCCTGGGCGCGCCGCTTTCCAACGTCACCGCCGACAACGGCGACGACCATCAGGGCGTGGCGCTGACGATGGGAAAAATCATCATCGCCGACTCCGCCGACAACTGGTTTTACTCGGACATGATTTTGATCTGGGGCGGCAATCCGGCCTACACCAACATTCCGAATTTTCACTTCGTCAGCGAAGCCCGTTACAACGGCACCAAGATCGTCACCATCGCGCCCGACTACAGCCCCTCGGCGATCCATGCCGATCAGTGGGTGCCGGTGAACGTCGGCAGCGACGCCGCACTGGCCCTGTCGATCTGCCAGGTGATCCTGCGCGACAAGCTCTACCGGGAAAATTTTGTCCGCGAGCAGACCGATCTACCGCTTTTGGTGGTGGAATCGACGGGGAAGTTTTTGCGCCAAACAGATTTTAAAGCCAGCGGGCGCAACGATGCTTTTTATTTCTGGGACCAGGTATCCGGGAGCCTCGCCGAAGCGCCGCGCAAGAGCCTTGCCCTCAATGGCGTGGTGCCGGCGTTGGCGGGGAGCTACAAAGTCGAAACGATCCACGGCGCCCTCTCTGTAAAGCCGCTGATGGAAGCGCTGCGCGCTCACCTGGAGCGTGACTATACGCCGGCGCAGGCGAGCCTTATCACCGGCACCTCGCCGCGCGTGATCGAGCAGCTCGCTCGTGAGATCGCCGCCGCCAAGGGCGTGGTCAACATGAGCACCTACAACTGGGGGAAGTTTTATCATGGCGACCTGATCGAGCGGGCGATGCTGCTGGTCTTCGCCCTGTGCGGTCACATCGGCCACCGCGGCGCGACTTACAGCGCCTTCTCCATGATGGGGCTCGATACCTCCATCGGCGGCCTGGAGCGGCGCGGCGACCAGATCATCCTTTCCGCCGCCGGCGCCGATCCGCGCTTCGCCCAGTGGCGCGAAGAGGGCTACACTGATGAGATGATCCTCTACGAATACGTCCATGAATCTTTCGCCACGGGGAAAGTGACGCCGACCTCGCTCATGTACTTCATCCACGGCGGCATTCTCGACCTGTGCGAAAAACATCCTGAGTGGGATCCTTATTTGGAGCGGCCGATCAAGGACTACGTGCGCGAGGCGTTCGAGAAGAAATGGCAGTTCATGACGCCGGGGCCGGATAAGGAGCCGCGGGTGATGTTCGCCCTGGGGGGGAATTTTCTCCGGCGCGCCCGCTGCACCGAGACCTTGATCGCGAACTTTTTGCCCAAGCTGCGTTTCCTGGTTTGCATCGACTGGCGCTGGAATAGCACCGCGCTCTACTCCGACGTCGTTCTGCCCGCCTGCACCTGGTATGAGAAAACCTCGACCTTCATGGTCGGCTCGCCGGTCCAGCCCTTCGTCCATATCGTCAACCAGGCTGCGCCGCCGCTCTACGACTCCATCGGCGAATGGAAATTATTCTGCTTGCTGGCGAGAAAGATCGAGGAGCGCGCCCGGGAACGCGGCGTGGAGAGCTTCAAGGACGCCGCCGGCGTCGAGCGCCGCTTCGCCGGCCTGGAGGACAAGGTCACGTTCGGCGGTCTCTATCACGAGGACGACGAGGAGGGCATCGCCCGCGACGCTCTGCTCAACGCGAGCAACGTGGAACCGGTCGATTGGGAAGAATTCAAAGAGCGCGGCATCGCCCAGTACACGGGCGTCGGCACCGGCATGCGCTCCATCGGCAACGCCTGCGACGTCATTCCCGGCGAGCCGATGGTGCCGCTCACCTGGCACACCGAGCGCAAAGATCCCTATCCGACGCTGACTCGGCGCATTCAGTTCTTGATCGACCACGAGCTGTTTCGCGAGCTGGGCGAGGATTGGCCGGTCCATAAAGACCCGCCGTTTGCCGGCGGCAAATTCTCGCTGCAGATTACCGGCGGCCACGCGCGCTGGAGCATTCACAGCGATCAAGTCGACGATACTTTGATGCTCCAGTTGCAGCGCGGCGTGCCGCTGATGTTCGTCAGCCGCCGCGACGCCGTCGCCCGACAGATAACCGACGGGGACCTGGTGGAAGTGACCAACGACGTGGGCAGTTTTTGCATTCAAGCGGCGGTGTCGCCCGCGGTCAAACCCGGCCAGGTGATCATCTATCATTCCTGGGAGAACTATCAGTTCTCCGGCTGGGACCATTTCAAAACCGTCATGGCCTCGCCGATGAATCCGGTGGAGCTGGCGGGGGACTATTTCCACATCCGGCCCATCACCATGGCCAACTATCCCGGCTTTCGCGACCGCGACACCCGCGTCGAGATTAGAAAGGTAGAAGGCCGTGCACAATGATCTGAGAGAATGGATCGAGAAGGCGGAGGGCTTGGGGAAATTGGTCCGCATCCGCGGCGCCCATTGGGACAAAGAGATCGCGGCGCTGGCGGAGCTGTTCTGTTACAAAAAGAAATTCGACACGCCGGCGCTGTTGTTCGACGAGATCCCCGGGCATGCCAAGGGATATCGAATTTTCTTCCACGAACTGATCACGCCCTGGGCGGTCGCCATGACCATGAATTTTCCCCTGGAGTACGATTCGTTGATGGATCTGGTGAAGGCGGTGCACCGAAAATTCGAAACGCTTCAAGCACTACCGCCGCGAAAGGTCGCCACCGGTCCTGTCATGGAAAACGTCCTGCGGGGAAAGGACGTCAATCTTCTTAAATTGCCCGTGCCACTTTTTTCCGAGTTCGACGGCGGCCGATATATCGGCACTTCCGATTGCGTTATCATGAAGGACGCCGATAGCGGCTGGGTCAATCTGGGTTCCTACCGGATGCAGCTCCACGACGAACAATCGACCGGGCTTTACATCTCGCCGGGAAAACATGGCTATCTCATCCGCCAGAAATATTTCGAGCGAGGCTTGCCTTGCCCGGTGGCGGTCTGCCTGGGGCAGGACCCGCTGCTTTCCCTGTTCGCCGGCAATGAAGTTCCCTATGGAACGGGCGAATACGATTTGGCCGGTGGAGTGCGCGGAGCCCCCATCGAAGTTATCGACGCGCCGGAGACAGGTTTGCCGATACCTGCCCGGGCTGAGATCGTCATCGAAGGCTATTGCACACCGGGAGATCTCAGGTCCGAGGGACCCTTCCCCGAATGGACGGGATACTACGGCAGCTCGAGCAGAGAAGACGGCAGCTCGAGCAGAGAGGAACCGGTATTCAGGGTCAAGACTTTGATGCACCGAAACGACCCGATACTGACGGCGCGCCATGAGCTGCGCAGCAAGTCTTTTGATTTTAGATCGCTGATGCGCTCGGCGCTGCTCTGGAAGGAGCTGGAGCGCGCCGGCATTCCCGAAATCAAAGGGGTCTGGCGCTATGAACAGGCGGGATCGAGATTCTTCAACGTCATTGCAATCAATCAACGATACTACGGCCACGCGCGCCAGGTGCTCCATGTGGCGGCCCAAACCGCAGCCGGCGCTTACGCCGGGCGGTGGGTCGTGGTTGTGGACGACGACATCGATCCGGCTAACATCGACGAGGTGTTGTGGGCCATGGGGACCCGCTGCCAACCCGCCACCGACATCGAGTTTATCAACCGCTCACGCAGCACGCCGCTCGATCCTTTATGCTTCGATAAGAACAAGAACTATTACACCTCGCTGGCCCTGGTGGACGCCTGCATTCCCTATGAGGAGAAGGCGAGTTTTCCCAGAGCGACCGGCGCCACGCCGGCGTACAGCGACGAAATCTATAAAAAGTGGCGATGGCTTCTTGAAGGTCGCAGCACTGAATAAATTTGCGGCGGCGGTAATTGATTTTAAGAAAATTAGGCTCCCTTTTCCGGTTTTTAGTAAAGAGGATGGAACTATTGACGTGATATCTCGGATTTGTTTTGATGGCACGATGTTTGCCATCACATTGTCCGTAACGCCAATTTCCGCGCAGGCCGACGGTCAGAAAGGAGGCTCCTAATGGTTGTGGACCCTGTATGTAAGAAGGAAGTAGATGAGAAAACCGCGCTCGGAGGCAAAGCTCGCTTCTGGGGCAAGGTGTTCTTTTTCTGCGATAAGAAATGTCGCGCGACCTTTCAGCGCGATCCGCAAAAGTTCGTCTCCAAGGAAGACGCTGAGAAGGAACCAGGTTACGATCCGCGCATGTTCATCGGTGATATGTAAAACAGTGCTAAGTAACGAGTGCTGAGTAATGAGTTCTGAGTGCCGAGTCCTGAGTTGAGGAGGGGACTCATTGCTCAGGACTCAGGACTCAGGACTGAATAAAGAGGAGGGAGAAAGATGACCCAGTACGGATTTTTCTTCGATCAGAGCCGGTGCACGGGCTGTAGAGCGTGCAGCATCTCTTGCAAAGAGTGGTATGACATCGCCCCCGGTCCGCTCAAATATATGCGGGTGTACCAATGGGAACAGGGGACGTTCCCCGACGTCCGTCTCGGTCTCCTCGCGGTGAACTGTTATCACTGTGAGAAACCCGCATGCATCGATGCCTGTTCGCACCAAGCTATTTTCAAGGAAGACAAATACGGCGCGGTGCTGGTCGACGAGGAGCGCTGCGAGGGCGAGCGGGACTGCTGGGAAGCCTGCCCATACGGAGCCATTGTCTATGCCAGCGACCAGAAGGGCGAAAAGGCCCACAAGTGCACCATGTGCGTCGACCGCCTGGAAGCGGGCGAAATCCCGATCTGCGTCCACTCCTGCTCTTTGCGCGCTCTCGACTTTGGCCCGATCGACGAATTGAGGAAGCGATATGGAGATCGCGACTCCCTCGACGAACTGCCGGATGGCAGCTTGACGCAACCATCGGCCGTCTTTAAACCGCGCGACGAGAAAAAGCAGCTCATCCCTTGGGACGGCAACAAAGCACTCGATCTGTGGCAGCAGCGCGGTCCCTACGCCCCCGCCGATCTGCCGCCGACTTTTACCGATAAGCAGGCGGTGATGAATCCGGCGTCGGGAACGAGGGGAAGAGAGCAGCTTGTGCTCAAGGCCAGGACCGTCGAAGAGCTGATG
>JACPFE010000051.1 GCA_016183145.1 Deltaproteobacteria bacterium
AGTCCGGCCGAGTCGCCGGTTAAGCAATATCTGCGCTTCGGCTCCAGCCCGCGCGGCGCGCAATCGGTGATTCTCGGCGCCAAAGGCAATGCCCTGGCTGAAGGGCGGGTTCACGTAAGCTACGAGGACGTGGAGAAAGTTGTTTACCCGGCGTTGCGCCACCGTATTATCCTCAACTTCCAGGCGGAAGCCGAGAACGTCAACGCCGATCAAATTCTCGCCGAGCTCGTGAAACAGGTAGCGCGGAGTTAGCCCCCAATGACTGCAAACTTTAGGAGCAACTTGACCAATAACCTGACTTATCCGACACGGAACTCTTGTTGCGAAGTAGGGTTGTGAAAGATAAATTTCCATCTGGAAAATGGATAACGAGACACTTCGAAAGTTAATTGCGGACGGAGAGTCTCTGAGGGTGGAGTTTAAAGGCGAAGAGCGTGGTGTCACCAGCGACAGAGAAATCTATGAAACAGTCGTATGTATGGCTAACGCTGAAGGAGGGACGCTTTTACTTGGAGTGGACGATAACCGACGCATCACGGGCTCAAAGCCAAGACACGGAACCATTACCAACCCGAGCAAATTACGGGCGGCGATATTCAACAACACAGAACCCAGAATGCACACCCGGGTTAAAGTGATAGCAACTTCTCAGGGTGATGTTATTGCCATTGAGGTTGATCGGAGCACTGAAATTTGCGCCACCAGGGCCGGGGTGTGTTTAAGGCGTGTAGTGGGCGTAGAGGGACCCGAATGTATCCCCTATTACCCCCACGAGCATTCCAGTCGCCGCTTTGCGCTTGGTCAATTCGATTTTTCAGCCCAGCCGCCAGGCGGAGACGTAAACTTTGACGATCTAGACCCGCTTGAATTTGAAAGGCTACGTCAGACCATCTTCCGCCTTCACGGAGATCCTTCCTTAGTCAGCCTAACGAATCGAGACCTGGCAAAAGCTCTTCAGCTTGTGGACACGACCCAGGCGGAACTCGTGCCCAATTTTGCCGGGTTGCTACTTCTTGGTCGTGAAGAAGTCTTACGCCGATTTGTTCCTACCCACGAAGTCGCTTTCCAAGTGCTCGATGCGCGTGGAGACGTTCGTGTTAACGATCTTATTCACGCTCCTCTTCTTGCCGCAGCCGAAGAAATCCAGAAAAGGTTCGATGCGCGAGTCGAAGAGGATGAGGTGGTCATCGGTATGTTCCGATTGCCGATTCCTGAATACGGCCGCGTTGCTTTCCGTGAGGCGACGTTGAATTCCTTGCTCCATCGTGACTATTCCCAATTGGGTACGGTATATCTTCAATGGCAGCATGACCAGATGTTGATCTCTAACCCTGGCGGGTTACTAGAAGGAGTTAACCTTCAGAATATCCTGGTGCATGAACCTAAGCCCAGGAACGGAAGACTGTATGAAGCGGCCAAGAGAATTGGATTGGTCGAGAAAACAGGTCTGGGCCGTCCAGCTCCTGACTACAGTAGAACTGATACAACCGGTGTCAGAGTCATTCTTCAAGGTGGAAAGGCCAACTTGGAGTTTGCACGTTTTGTCTACGAACAAAACGACGCAGGCCAGACTCTGACGCTTGATGATTTACTTGTCCTCAACAGCTTGTTTTACGAGCGGCACATAGATTCTGAATCCGCTGGGCGACTTATTCAAAAAGGCATTGGTGAAGGTCGTCGTGTCCTCGCCAAACTTCACGAACAAGGATTCATCGAAGCCAAGGGAGAGAAGAAAGGCCGAATCTACCACCTAAGCGCTGGCCTCTATCGTCGCCTTGGGCAGCCTGCAGGCTACATACGGGCACACGACATTGACGCCGTCCGCCAAGAGGGACTCGTCATCGAGTGTATCCAGGCGCATGGCAAAATCACCCGTGGACAGTTGATTCGGCTTTTAGGAATATCCCCAGGTCAGGCACGTCGCGTTCTAGAAAGGATGATAAGGTCGGGCAAAATTGAACCACGAGGAACTCGGCCACGATGGGTCTACTACGTTGCAAAACAGTAACTTACCAAACGCACTCGTTCGTCTATGCGTCATGACCTATAGTCTATGTGCCAACGGTATAGGTAGCGTAGCGGAAGCCGAGAACGTCAACGCCGATCAAATTCTCGCCGCGCTGGTGAAACAGGTACCGCGGACTTAGTTAAATACGGCTCCTTGGCCCGCTTGCCTCCCTTACACCCCGTCGCATACAATCCCCCCCAAGATGCCGCTAGGCGAAGCAGATACCCGTGCGAAGCTCATCGATCCCGCCATCCATTCCCGTGGCTGGACGGAGGACTTTATCAGGCGCGAGGAAACCGCCGGCGCCATCGAAATCATCGAAGGGAAACCCCGGAAGCAGGCCAAGGGCCGGGTCGATTACGTTCTTCGCATCAAGGTTAATCCCGAAAGCCAACCTGTCGCGGTCGCGCTCATCGAAGCCAAGGCGGAAAACCTCCCGCCAACTCATGGGCTGGAACAAGCGAAGGCTTACGGCGCTTGCAAGCGGCTCAACGTAAAATTCGTCTATTCAAGCAACGGCCATCTTTTTGTCGAGTACGATCTCGTCACAGGCCAGACCTCAAAGCCGCGTCCTCTGAGCGAGTTCCCGACGCCAGCCCACTTGCGGCAGCGCTACGAGGCGGCAGTCGGATTCAGTCTCAGCGATCCCGCGGCGCAGCCGTTGCTGGCACGCTATCCCGGCGGCGAGGCAACTCGTCGCTATTATCAAGACGCGGCCATTCGGGCCGTGCTGGAAAAGGTCGCGCGCTGTGAAAAGAACGGCGAACCAAAACGCGCTCTCCTTTCGCTGGCCACAGGTTCAGGTAAAACATTTATCGCCGTAAATACGCTCAAGCGCATTGCCGATGCCGGCCAGCTCAAGCAGGCGCTGTTTGTTTGCGACCGCGATGAACTGCGGCAGCAAGGATTGGGGGCATTTCAGAACGTCTTTGGCAGCGACGCCGCGGAGGTCTATAGAAAATCAGACGGCACCAACAACGCCA
>JACPFE010000186.1 GCA_016183145.1 Deltaproteobacteria bacterium
ACGCCAAGTTCGGAAATCAATTTCTTTTCTTTGCCCCCTTTGCGTTTTTTGCGGTAGATATTCCGAGACCGACCGGTGCGCGAAGCGCACCCTACGAAACCCTTCGTGCTCTTCGTGCTTCCTTTGAAAATACCCGTTTGGGGATGAGAACGAAGAGGCCCGCCTGGGTTCCGTCGTACCCGCGAAAGCGGGTATCCAGGCTAATTCGGCGCAACAAACCTGGATTCCCCCCGTGGAGTTTTCGCCCGTACTCCACGGGGCGGGAATGACGAGTCGAGGAGAGCACCATGTGGAGGGAAATCCCTCCATTTTCATCCTCGGCGGGCGAGCGTAAGATCATGGCCCACTTCGTGGTGAATCCGACTTTTCCCATTTTGGTTGCGGCTCCGCCGCGCTAGGTCTCAATGATATACGGCAGGACCACCGGGTGGCGTTCCAGCCGTTTGCGGAAATAGCGCCGCAGGGACTTGCGCACCTCTTCTTTCAGCTCCCCGGGGTCCGTCCGTGTTTCGCGATTCATGCCGTTGAGCGTTTCCAAAACGACTTTTCGCGCCTGTTCGAGAACCTCTTCGCTGAATGGGTCGCCCATGAAGCCGCGCGAGATCAAATCCGGCCCGGCCACCAGCTCCCCGGACTGCTGGTGGATCGCCATCACGGCGAGCACCATGCCGTCCTCGGAAAGATGGCGGCGGTCGCGGATCCCGACGTCGCCCACATCGCCGACTCCCTTGCCGTCGACGAATACTCTGCCGGCTTGAACCGGCTTGATCTTCTGGGCGCGGTGAGCCGTTAACTCCAGCACGTCGCCGTCCTCCAAAATAAAGCAATTCTCCTCGGGCACGCCGACGTCCTGGGCCAACCTTCGGTGCTTTACCAGGTGACGATATTCACCGTGAATGGGCACGAAGTAGCGCGGGCGGGTAAGCTGGAGCATCGTTTTCAGCTCTTCCTGGCTGGCATGGCCCGACACGTGAATCTCCGAGACTTTCTCGTAGTGCACTTCCGCGCCGCGGCGATAGAGGTGGTTGATCAGGTTGGCAATCGTCTTTTCGTTTCCGGGTATGAATTTGGATGAAAGGATGACGGTGTCTCCAGGATCGATTTTGATCGTCTTGTGGTCGTTCAGCGCGACCCGGTGCAGCACCGAAAGCGGTTCCCCCTGGCTGCCGGTGGTAAGAAACGTCAGTTGGGCGGAGGGAAGCTCGTGCCAACGTTCACTCTCGATCATGAAATTTCGCGGCAAGCGCAGATAACCCAGGTCCGAGGCGATCTGGCCGTTACGGATCATACTGCGCCCGCTCAAGACCACCCGCCGGCCACAGCGCTCGGAAATATCCACCACCTGCTGGATGCGCGGGATGCTGGAGGAAAAAGTCGAAACCAGAACTTTTCCGGCGCTCTCCTGAAAAATCTGTTCCAGGTTTCTTCCCACTTCCCGCTCCGACGGCGTGTAGCCGGGACGCTCGACATTCGTCGAGTCGGAAAGGAGCAGCAGCACTCCCTTCTCGCCGTAGGCGGCAAATCGCTGAAAGTCGAACATCTCGCCTTCCATGGGCGTGTTGTCGATCTTGAAGTCGCCGGTGTGGATGACCGTGCCCAGCGGAGTCTCGACCGCCAGAGCCAGACAGTCCATCAAACTATGGGTGACCCGTATGCCCTCGATGCGAAACGGCGCGATCTCCCAGGGCTTGCCCGCGGTAATCTCGCGAACATCCGCCATGTCATCGAGGTCATGCTCTTCGAGCTTGCTGGCAAGGAGTCCCAGCGTGAGACGCGTGCCGAATATCGGCACGGCAAGATGCTTGAGTATGTACGGCAGGGCGCCGACGTGGTCCTCGTGGGCATGGGTAAGGATGATCGCCTTGAGAGTGTCTTTGCGCTCGAGCAGGTAGCTCACGTCGGGAACGACTAAATCGATTCCAAGGAGATCCGCGCCGGGAAACATGAGACCGCAATCAACGGCGACGGCAGCATCGCCGTACTCGATGAGCATCATGTTGAGGCCGAACTCGCCGAGCCCGCCCAGGGGGATGATTCTTAGTGGATGCATCTGGTAATTCTTATACCGCCCGTTTTTTGAGAGACGAATGGGTTTCTACCGCCGGTTCGGCTTTATAGTTTTTCCGTTCTGTTGTCTCTTCGGCGGAGTCGAGGTTGGCCGCGATGAGATCGCGTACCCGGGCCGACAGCGCGCGCAGGTTTTTTGCGCCACCGCCTTCCACTGAAAGCGGCACTACCACGGTGACCTGGAACAGCGACCTGGATTTCACCTCTCCGAAGGCGCCAATCCCCCTTCGCGAGAATTTTGCCGCTGCCGTTGATCGTGACCGGCACGATGGGCGTTTGGGTTTTGACGGCGAGCAAGAAGCCGCCGCGTTTGAACGGCAGCAGCCCTCCGTCCGAACTGCGCGTGCCTTCCGGGAAAAACACGATGGAAATGCCGCCGGCCATTCGCTCTTTCGCTTTCTTTAGACTCTTCAAAGCATCCTTTCGGTCGCCCCGATCCACCGCAATATGTCTTGCCGCCCACACGGCCCAGCCTAGAAAGGGCACCCAAAGGATCTCCTTTTTCGCCAGCCAGCGCAGTTGAAAACCCGGCAGGCCCTGAAATAACACGGGGATATCGAGGTTGCTTTGATGGTTGACCATAAAAATGTATTGCCGCCGGGGATCGATATGGTTAAGGCCGCTTACACGCAGCGAAACTCCGCCGATGGCAAGAATCAACCAGGACCAGAAACGGGAAATGAGATAGGCATACTTGCCGTGGGCGTCGAACAGGCCGAAGATGACGGTCAGTAGGGTAGCCGGCAGAGTAACCGCGCCGAGCGCTACCAGCTTGAGGCCGTAAAGCATGAAGATTTGATTAATTTCACTTGTAACAAACGATTGAAAAACTTACGCAATCTTAAAGCACGGCGGGGCAAAAAGCAACGCGGTGAAACGTTTAACCCGGGCATGATTCCTTCTCGATAAAGTCGGTAAGAAGGGCGGATGTCACCTGATGACAAATTTTCGGGGGGCACCCCGGAACTGTCATTGACTACGCGAAATCGCGGCGATAAAGTGGTTTGACTTTCTCGGTGGCGATGCAATTCTAGTTTCCCCGGAGGCATCCATGTCGGTAAATAAAGTCATTCTCGTAGGCAATCTCGGCAAGGACCCCGAAGTGCGCTTTACCAACAGCGGCAGCGCGGTGGCGCGCTTTCCGATCGCCACGTCCGAGGTCTGGAACGACCGGGACGGCAATCGCCAGGAGCGCACCGAATGGCACAACATCATCGTCTGGGGTAAACAGGGCGAGCACTGCGGGCAGTATCTGGCGAAGGGCCGGCAGGTATACGTGGAAGGCAGCATTCGAAATCGTTCCTATGACGACAAAAACGGCAACAAACGTTACGTCACTGAAATCGTCGCCCAGCGGGTTCAGTTTCTCGGCGGCGGCGGCGGCACGCGTTTAGCTCAGCAAACCGAATCCGCTCCCGCGGATGACGCGCAGAGCAGCGGTGGCCAGCCGCCGACCGACGACGACGTGCCGTTTTAGTCGCAGGCCGGCTAAGCGCTGCGACGTTATCCCGCCTAATGTATCTCTCGGGGATGGTTAAGATCCCGAGCCCCTTCGACGCCGCTCAGGGCGTGCTTCAGGCGAAGTATGTTGAGTGATGTCTCCAAGGGAGACAAATGAGATCACCCTCGCCCGCTTTGCGGGAGAGGGCAGGGGTGAGGGTTCGCATGCGTCGCCCCCTCACCCTAACCCTCTCCCCCACGAAGACGT
>JACPFE010000183.1 GCA_016183145.1 Deltaproteobacteria bacterium
GCTTCCCATTTGAACCCATTTGCGTAGCCACGGGACGCCGATCAGCGGTTCGACAATTTTCGCCAGAGCAACCGCATTGGTTTCGAAAAAGCGCCAGGAGTATTTCCAACTTGCTGCCCCTTCTCCTTGGGCGGCAATATTGATGATGATATCAGGCCGTTTCGAGTCCAGGAGTTCCATCAGTCGCTCCGGCTCATAGGCGACGTGAATCTGGTGGTATTCGTACCGTGAATCGTCAATGCCCCGATGCAGCGAAAAAGCGGCGGGCTTCTCCGAGTTTCGCCAGACACATATGACGTAGGCTTCGGGCACGTGCAGGAGGAGGTAGCGGGTCATCTGAACTCCAAACACCCCATTGCCCCCCAAAATCATGTAGGTCGTCATCGCGTCACCTGCCGCGGTTCCTCCTGGGCGGATAAACGACTGAGCCGCGAAGCTTGAATCGTCTTGACGTTATAGTAGCGAATATTCGTCATTGAGTCGGGAATTTTTCCCGCACGGAAGGCTCGACACAGATCAACGACAGCATCCTCCAGAGTCCTTTTTGGAGCCCAGCCTAACTCGCGTCTGATTCTCGCGGAGGACACGTGATAGGAGCGCATGTCGTTTGTCGGAACGGTCTCCAGCGCGATGGGACCCAACTCCGGCAGTTCCCGCGAAACAATCCTCTGTACCATCCCCGCCAGCTCGGCAATGCTGTGGTTTTCATAGGCTGCATTGAAGGTTCTTCCGCTAATTTGATCAGCCGGTAATGTCAAAAGGTCGACGTATAACTCGGCAATGTCATCAATGTGAATATTGGGCCGCTTCTGGCTGCCGCCAAACACCAGGATCTTCCGGTTTGATATCGCGTGATTGGTAAAAATATTCACCGTCAGATCAAGCCTGAGGCGCGGCGAGTAACCGCAAACTGTCGCGGGGCGAATAATGACGGCGACAAATTCGGCGCTATGGTGCTTCAAAAGGATAGGCTCGCACATGCCCTTATACTTATTGTAATCGGTCAGCGGCACCAGGGGGTGATCCTCGGTGACGTTGGGCGAATCGCTAATGCCATACACGCTGGAGGTTGAGGCATAAATGAATCGCCGCACGCCCGCATCTCGCGCGATGCGAACGAGCGGCTCGAAGCACTCATAGTTGATCGACCGGCTCAAAGCTGGATTCAATTCAAAACTCGGGTCGTTGGAAATGCAAGCGAGGTGAATCACCGCGTCCTGATCGCTCATCACCTCCCGAAGAAGCGCCTGGTCCCGAATGTCTCCTTCAACGCGCTCAAGGCGCGGGTGATCCTCGGGCAACACATCGTGGCCAAACAGAAAAAGGTCAATGACGCGTACGCGGTATCCTTGATCCAACAACTTGGGAACCAAGATGGCGCCGACGTATCCCGCGCCCCCGGTCACCACAATATTTTCGATCTTTTCTTTCCCCATCGTCCTTCACCTATGCCGTAAGCGTTTCAAACTCAATAGGGTCCCCGAAAGCGTTCCTGGACATCCCCCACGGATTTTTCCAGAGCGGCCTCGGCCTTCACAACCGAGAGACACGCCTGAGCAATAGTGCTCGGCGAAGGATGGAAAGCCTCTTCCAAAACTTTGGAAACCGGCGCCGGGCAATCCAGCGGAGTCACGCGACGCACTGGCGCCTTCAGGTAATCCCACGCTTCCTCCGCTGCTAGGGCCGCGACTTCCGCGGCAAACCCGTAGAGACTCCAGCTTGTATCCGCAACCACGAGGCGGCCTGTCTTCCTGACCGAAGCAACGATAGTCTCGCGGTCGAGAGGTCGAATGCTGCGCGGGTCGAGAACCTCGGCGCTAACCCCGCATTCTCTTAGGATATCGGATGCTCGTAACGCCTCATAGGCCATGAGCGATGCCCCGACAATGGTGATGTCTCTTCCCTCCCGAAGCACACGCGCCTTGCCAAATTGAACCGGCACCATCTCTTCAGGCACGTCGCCTTCAAGCTCATAACAAGCTCGGTTCTCCAGCAAGATAACCGGCGTGTGGCCCCGCAGCGCGGTGACGATCAAACCTTTGGCGTCATCGGGAAACGCCGGCGTGGCAACGTAAAGACCGGGGAAATGAGCGAACATCGAATGAGTACTCTGCGAATGAGTCGCGCCCTGTCCCCAACCGCGACCCACGATGCCGCGAAACAACACCGGCACGCTGGTTCGCCCGCCAAACATGTATTTCCACTTGGCCGCCAGGTTTATGAGCTGGTCCGCCGCTAGAAACATGAAATCATTACGCGCATGAACTACCACGGGACGCTTCCCGACAGCGGCTGAGCCCAGAGCAACGCCGGTGAATGCGTTCTCGCAGTTCGGAATATCAAAAACTCTTTCCGCCCCAAACCGCTTGTGGGCTTCCAGCGTAGTGCCGAAGATTCCCCGGGGATCATCAACTCCGCCGCCGGCGATAAAAATCGACGCGTCCTTCTCCATGCATTGGACCAACCCCTCGCTGATGGCCTGCCAGTACTTTAAACGCCGCATCAATAGGTTCCGTCCAGAATATTCTCGGGCTTCGGAAATGGACTGTTTCGAACCTGCTCGACGACGGCATCGATTTCTTGTCCAAATTCCTTCCACCAGCGCCGGAGATCAAGCTCGGTGCACGCTCCGGACGCTTGAGCTCTGGCAGAAGCCCTCTTGATCGGACACTGCTCCATCCAGAAGTCCAGCTCCCGTTGTGACCGGACACCCTGGTCCGTATCAAACAGCGGCCCCACATGTTCTCTCCACCGATAAGTCAAGCCTTCCAGGAAATACGGTCCATTCCCCGCTCGGAGATGATGGACTGCCGTGGTCGCTGCTTCATAAACCGCCACGACATCATTGCCGTCGACTTGTTGTGCCGGCAGGCCATAGGAGGTTGCCCTAGTGTGGATAGCAAGATCGGGAGGTTGACGCAGGCGCAGCGGGGAATTAACTGAGTAAAAATTATTTTCGCAAACAAAGAGGACCGGCAGTTTCTTCACCACGGCAAAGTTCAGGGACTCGTGAAAAATTCCCTCCTCCACACATCCATCGCCGAAGAAGGTCACCGCCACCCGCGGAGACCGATCCATGGCAAACGCCATCGCGGATCCGACAGCTACGGCTATGGTCTCCCCCATGATGGCGGCTGAAGCCATCACACCAACCTCCGGAGAATTTAAGTGGACTGATCCACCGCGACCGCGTGCGCACCCGATCTCCCGCCCATATAGCTCGCCCACCATGCCAAGGAGACTACCGCCCTGCGCCAGGTAATGCGCATGACATCGGTGGCCGCTATAGATAACGTCATCTTGTTTCAATGCCGCGCAGACACCTACGGCCATGGCCTCTTGGCCGATGGAAAAATGAGTAGGGGTGCGCATCTCTCCCTCTGGGTATCTCTTTGCCAGCGACTCTTCGCTGCAACGGATGCGCATCATCGCGCGAAGCATCGCCACCAATTGATCATTGGAAACGGTCGTCACAATTTTCAACCTCTAAGATTCCAAAATAAACCAATAGTAATCGCCGCTGTAGCCCACTTCGCGGAACAGCTGTTTCCACTCTTCCACGTGCATAAAAGTCTTGGCGGTCAAAATCCAATCCAAAAGGCGCTCCCGCTCACCTTCATTGTGATACGCGTCCACGACCACGTAGGCGGCCTTCCGGGATATTCGCTGTATTTCTCTCAGAGCTTTGCGGCATTCGGCAATCTCGAGGTTATGCAGGGTATTAATAGCCAGCACGAGGTCGAACGACCTATCGGGCCACGGCAAGTCCCGAGCGTTTCCAATACAGATCATCGGCCGAACACTTTCCAGAGAATTTTTGTATGCGTATTCGGAAATATCCAAACCGGCGATTTTCATACCGGGCAGCAAGTCTTTAAGGTCGCCGAGGAGAAAACCCTTGGCGCAGCCGATATCGGCAACGCTGGAAGACGCATCAAGCTGATAATAGTCCATCAAACGTCGCGCAACGGGCTTCCAGCGGCCATCGTACACATAGCCGCCGTAACCTTGATTGCGCGGCCCGTCAAAATACTCTCTGCCAAAATGACAGGCAATTTCCCGGTCCGCCGGTGTCACCGGCTCTCCGCGACCCTTTCGTTCAATCTTCGGCAGCGCATCGAGGAGATCAATCTCAGCCATCGCGAACTTTAAGTGAATTTACGAGCCTCGCCAGCAATTGGCCCAAAGTGAGCCGTTTTCCAATTGGGAATTTGCTAGAGACGGTACCTCGAAGCTGCGGCATCGTCATGGAACATCTTGACGGTTTGCAGGGACAAAACTTCCAACTCGGTTCCCAAGAGGGACATTTTATTCAGCAAGTCGCTGGTCATAGTAATAATATGGCAACCTGTCTCATCGGCTTGAATGAGATTCAAAATTTCTCGCGGGCTCGCCCACAGGAGCTCGGCCAAAGGACGCGCGCGCAGAATCTGAACGCCTTCTCGCATCATCGGAACCGGATCCCTGCCCGTATCGGCGACTCTTCCGGCAAACAGCGACACGATTGCCGGAGTTCTCTCGTCGAGGGCGTCACAAACGTCGTGCACCTGGTCCAACGTCAGGAGCGCGGTGATATTCAATCGGATGCCTTCCCGGCTTAACTCCCTGACGATACTCGCGGTTGACTGGCCCTGGGTATTCGTTACCGGAATCTTGACGTAAACGTTTTTACCCCATGCGGCGATGGTCCTCGCCTGGCGGGCCATCTCTTCGATGTCGTCGGAAAACACTTCAAAGGAAATGGGCATGTCCTGGATCTCGCGCAGCACGGAACGGGCAAACCGCTCGTAGTCCGTAACTCCGGCCTTACGCATCAACGTTGGATTAGTCGTAAATCCCTTGACCAATCCGCTGCCGTGAGCTTGAAGCATCTCCTCCAGGTTAGCCCCGTCGGCGAAGATCTTAATTCTTAAACCCATCAAAAGAAATCTCCGTAACTATACCACATTCAATTTTATTTAGTAAATTTGCGCGCGATGCATGTGATTCGAAAAAAACCAGCAGCCTTTCTCGCGTTTGTTTCCTCCTGAGCCAGCAACGTTTCCGTGCCGTCGGTGGAACCGTTGTCCAGAATCGGCACCTCCATCGGAATGGAGTTCGGAATTTCCAGAGCGTCGAAGCTTTCCAGCAATTTTTTCAGGCTGCCGGCCCGGTGGTACGTGGGAACAATGACGGCGACGCTTCGCACGCTTACCCCTTCTCAGCGACCACCAGGATCCCCGGCGCGAAATCGAGATTGAGCAACCTCAATAGTCCGCGATATCGCCAATAGCGCCATCTCCGCTTCCAGTTCAAATTGCACACGCGGTAGCCCCAAAAACGGTAAAACCCAGCTGTCGCCAGCCAGCCAGCCAGATGGCGAATGCGAAATGGCGTGATGTGAGTAGAATCGGACCAGAAAGACATCGGATGGTAGACATTAGGGGTTGAGACAAAAATCCTGCCCTTAGGGGTCAGCAATTCGTGCGCGCGTCGGAACAGTTCCAGCGCCATACCGGGTGGCATGTGCTCAACGACTTCGAAGCAGGCGATCGCATCAAATTGTTCGTGAATTTCGTCCATATGATAGAAATCGTGCTCGTGCGAGCGATCCACGTCCATACTTTTGTACGGGACTTCGAAATTCAAAGACCGATCCAAGAAAGACTTAAGCGCCCGATCATTGGCGCCAACGTCCAAGACTTTCATCCCTGGACGGAGAAAGGCCACGAGTGGCTCACGATAGTCCCGGATGATAGGCAACTTAAGGATCGGCTGATCGAGCTGATCTTCGGCCAGGTTTTTTGCCTTGTTAACTAATGTCCAGTCAACATCCATTGATTCTCAACTTGCGCCGCCTGCGTGTCTTTGCCTCAATGAACCGCCGCGCGCCTCGACTGCCGTTCACCACCGGCTATCTTTAGTGCTTGGCCCGAAGCTATACGCTGGGAAATACCTAGTTCACGCAAAACCACCGACGCTGCGCGCATACCTGCCTGTCCGTCTAGTTGGAAGCACAATTCCTCCCTCAGTCGGCTGCGTCCAGGACCGTCAATTGTCGGGTCGACGAGATAAGAACGTACGACGTCGGCCAAGTCATTCGACGACTGGACGAGACGGAGTCCACGAGTTTTCGATAGTGGCTATGTTCAAAGATATTATCAAAAAACTTACTCCGAGTTTGTTGACCTTTTACTCCAAAAGCGACCGCCACCACTGGTTTGTCCATAACGGCAGCATCGATGGCCATCGTCGAGGCGATATTTACGATGATATCAGAATAATAGATAGTGGACGCCAGATTAACCATATCGGACCACGATGGGTCCCACCCGTCGTGAAGGGCTGAGGTCCTGCCGGGCCGTTGAACCGTTACGTTAGGACGCCCTGAAAATCGCCGGAAGTACTCATCCCGAAGGGCCGGAGAAGTAATCGGATGCAAACGCAACATCACTTGAACCGGCGTCCCCAGTCGTTCAGCCTGTAATACTTGATAAACCATTTCGAAAACATCGGGCTCCTCTGGAATGAAGCCTTCCGTCGAGGCCGCATAGGTGATTAGTTTTTTTTCCGGGTCCAGGCCGTGAGTTTCGAAAAAATGCTGTCGGTCGAGGAAAGTTCTATGATCGGTATACAGATCGAATTGAGGTACTCCGACGACTTCAACATTCTCTTCGGGAAAGTTATGAAGTTCGTTGGCTTCCTTAACCATCCCATGATTCCACACAGCCATGCGATCTGGAATGACGGACAGCGGTCCTTTGCAAATAAAGTTATCCCAGCTCTCCACCAGACAGAGAACTGGAATCCTCCGTTTCTTGGCTTCCTTGATAACGTGTAAATTCGTACCGAAAAGACGTGTGAAGATCACCAGGTCTGGCTGATACCGATTATAGAGTTCCGCGATCGACGCCTGGCTCGTATAAATAGCAAGCTCCCAGTCGTTAATCTGTTGCTCCGTGATCCGGGCATGTTGGGCCGCGCTACCCAGCGCATCGCGCCACATCAATCCCCATTGACCTCGTTGGGCCAGTCGTCTGACCCTTATAGCTTGCGTCAATCCGCGGCTGACCCAGATATAATCTTTAAGATTCTTGAGTCGCTTTTCCCAAAAGCCTACTTTTGTCCGCGGCCACTTCTCTACGCATACGTTGGGAGCCTCGAACTCTTGCCGGAAACCAGGATCGTCGCCGATGGGTGAGAGAATGACGGTGCGCACCTCAGGATTGTCCTTCAGCGTTTTCAGGAAATCCGTGCGCAGAAGATTGCGATTGGAAATTCCCTGGCGAAGAAACAGAAAAATAGTCTTCAAACCGCCACCTCGCCTTTTCTTTGAGTCATCAAAGTTTCGGCCAACAGAAAGTCAATCTCCGTGTTGATATCCACAGATTCGAACTCATCCTGGATCAGTGGAATAATTTCGGTTCCCGTCGTCGACCGAAGCTGCCATATATTGGTCGCTCGAAACACGTCCATCGAGGCGTTTTGAACAAAAACCGTCGGCAGCAAGTGATACGAAAGTGTGTGGGCCTCGGGTAGCTTCTGTTCTACCGGAATAAGCGAGCGAATGCGTCGCCCCCCAGGGTCCATCACCCACATCTTGTGCGGATGTTCGGAGCATAGCCTCACCGTACGGACGCAGTGAGCGTCCGAATCGTTGATCAAGAGTTCAATGGCGCGATCGATGGTCGCCGTCGTGCGAAAGGGTGAGGTCGGACGTAAGAGCACCACAAAATCGGGCTCATAGCTCTCATGATCTTTGAACCAGCCCAGCGCATGTTCCATCGCCTGCAGCTCCGTCGAATGGCTTTGCGCAATCTCCGCGGGCCTGCGAAACGGAACCTCCGCGCCTTCCTTTTGGGCAACCTCGGCAATCGCGTCACTATCCGTGGATACCACGACCCGGTTCACATAGCGCGACCGTCTCGCCGCCTCAATGGAATAAGCAAGGAGAGGGCGGCCGGCAAGCGGTCGAATATTTTTATTGGGCACCCGCTGCGAACCGCCCCGGGCAATAATCAAACATAGAACTTGCATCACTTAATCGCCATCAGCGGCAATTCTCCGTGCCAGGCTGGCGCCGTCCAGGCCATGA
>JACPFE010000184.1 GCA_016183145.1 Deltaproteobacteria bacterium
ACGACGACAGGCTCGATGGTCTGGCCCCAGAGAAACTGGCGGCGCTGGCGCAGCGCATCGGCGAGATCTTCCATCCCTTCCACTGGCGCGCCGAGCATGCGCAGCACGCCGAGGAGCGCCTCCCGCGGCGGTTCGACGAAACGCCCGAACCCATCGTAGTGGGCGGTCTGGACGCCGTACAGCCGGGCCAAGTCGTGCAGCAGTCTTTTGTCCATCTCTTTCATGCGGCGAACGGTCTGAAGTTCACCCTCTCCCGCTATGCGGGAGGGGGAAGGGGTGAGGGTTCGCGAGCATTCGCCCCCTCACCCTGGCCCTCTCCCCCACGAAGACGTGGTGGAGAGGGAATGCTTCTTGTCAGCTTCAAGGCCAAGGTCGTTTAATCTAAGCCGCAAATCGTCGCTTGGGCGCTCCGACTCTTCAGACGAGCCGCACCCAGGGTTTTTGCAAAGAGGTCGCGTAGCCGACTTCGACGGCATCCTTAACGCCGGCGGCTTGGAGGTCGTCGAGGAGTTTGGCGGCGTGCCGCTTGGCGACGGCGATGAGCAAGCCGCCGGAGGTCTGCGGATCGAGGGCGACTTCGACGAGGCCTTCGCGCAGGGATTTCTCGATGGTGATTTTGTCTTGCAGGTAGTCGCGGTTTCTCTTGCACCCGCCGGTGATATAGCCCTTCTCCGCCAGGCGCGGCGCGCCGCGTAAGATAACGCTGCTGCCGCTGGCCATGCCGAGGGCGTGGCCCAAAATTCCGAACCCGGTGACGTCAGAGCAGGCGTGCACGGGATAGTTGCGCATTACCGTAGAGGCTGCGGCGTTGAGCGTGGTCATCGATTGCACCGCTTCGTCGACGCTTTCCTTGCTGGCTTTGCCTTTTTTGAGGGCCGTGGTGATGATGCCGGTGCCGAGCGGCTTGGTGAGAATCAACGCGTCGCCTTCCTGGACGCCGACGTTGCGAAAAATTTTGTCCGGGTGGATGACGCCGGTCACCGCCATGCCGTACTTGATCTCTTCGTCGATGATGCTGTGGCCGCCGCTGACCACGGCGCCGCTTTCCTTGACCTTGTCGGCGCCGCCTTTGAGAATCTCGCCGAGGACTTCGATGTCCATCTTGCCCTTGGGAAAGCAAACGATGTTCAAACAGGTCTTGGGCTCCCCGCCCATGGCGTAGACGTCGCTCAAGGAATTCGCCGCCGAAATCTGGCCGAAGACATAGGGATCGTCCACGATGGGCGTAAAGAAATCCACGGTGTTGACGATGGCCATGTCCGGGCCTAGCTGATACACCCCGGCGTCGTCGCCGGTTTCGGTTCCGACGAGCATGTCGGGGTTATTGAACTTCGGCAGTTCGTGCAAGACTTGCGCGAGGTCGGCGGGGCCGAGCTTGGCGGCTCAACCCGCGGCCTTGACCTCTTGCGTCAGTCTCACGGCCTTGTGCTTTCCGAGCATCATAGAATCTGAACTGTAATGGTATCTCTTTGCCTTTTCAATGCGCCGCGGGTTTGGGCCTAAGAAGGGGGACAGTCCCCCTTCCGTGGTTCGGCGGGCTCACCACGTCCCGAGCCTGTCGAGGGACGGAATGGGGACTGTCCCCTTTCGGTTGCGGCTTCACCGCGCAGGGTTCGGGCGACCACAGGGGGGCGCCCCTACCGAACCCCTACCCCGGTTTGACGGTGGACGACGGAGATTTGAGCTTTCGAATGTCGCCGATTCTGATCGTCAGCCCCTCGCGGTCGAAATGCTCCAGGAGCGGGATCGTATACTTGCGGCTGGAGCCGATGAGATCGCGGAACGCCGCCGCGGTCATCTCGCCTTTTTCGGCTAAAAACTTCTTTAGGGTTGTCCTGAGCTGTTCGATGCTGCCGGCCAGGAAGTACATGTCGCTCGTGATTCGCACCACCGAGCCTTCTCGTTCCAGCAGGCGAATGACTTCGTTCAGCTTGGCTCGGTTCACGGCGGCAAGCCTTTCGATCGCCTTTAAGTCGGGCGGCGCCAGCGGCTGCTCCTCCAGGAGCTTTTTGATTTTGTCCATCAAGGATTTTTCCTGGCCGCCCAACTGCACGCGATGGGATGCCAGGCGCAAAAGGTTTTCTTCCTTGGCGACGGCTTTGCCGTTGATCAGCGTCTCCACTACGACACGGAATATTTTGGGCGGGAGGTCGAAACCGAGCTTGCGGCGCAGTTCCTCCATGTCCATGCCGGGCACGAGCGGGTGGGCGTCGTGGAATTCCTTGATCACGCCAAGAATCGTTTCCGTGAGGCGCCGCCATTTTCCCTCGGTGGTATAGACTTTTTCTCCCTCGGCGCTGAAGGCGCGCAGGTTCGGTGTCTGTTCGATTTGCCGGTGCGCCTCTTCCTCGCGCAGGTTCAAGAACTGATAAATCGTCTCGATGGGGAGCGCGAAGGCGTCGCTCTCGTCGAGAAAAGTTTCGCCGAGCTTGGTGGCATCGCCGTTGTGCAGCGCCGCGAGCCGGGCGGCGAGATCCTTTTCGCCGCGTTTGTGACGCTTCGCCCAGGGATGAATGACGGCGCCCCCCGCCAGGGTGCGCCGGGCGGTTTCGTCGCGCACGATGAAATGGTCGCCGCGCAGGGCCAACAGCGGCTCGGCGAGAGTCAACTGGCAATAGCCGGCCTGTTTGGGTTCGAGCTTCTCTTTGTCGCCGAGCAGGATGACCTTGGCCAGCCGTTCCGCCGCGCCCATGTGAACGCGCACCCGTTGATGGTTCTTGATGCCTTTGGCGGCCGCCGGGCGCACTTCGAGAAAGGCGTCGAAGCGCTCCGAGGTGAGCGT
>JACPFE010000052.1 GCA_016183145.1 Deltaproteobacteria bacterium
AAGGAGACATCGAAGGCATCGGCATCCTGGAGGTCACGGTCGCCGAGCCGTAAGATTTAATGCCAGGGGGATCATGGAACGCGTAAGATCTCCCGCGGTGGCCGGCTCGTTTTATCCGGCCGACCCGGTAGAGCTCAACGGGCTCATCGATGAATGTTTCGTCTCGAGCCCGCTGGGGCCCAAGGGAACAAGACCGGCGTCATCTGCGATGATAGCCGGCATGGCTCCCCATGCCGGCTATGTCTACTCTGGTCCCTGCGCCGCCCATCTTTATTCATCGCTCGACCCAGCCGTTAAGCGTGTTATCGTCCTGGGTGTCAATCACTGGGCGAGAGGTCATCGAGCGTCGCTTAGCCCGTGGCAGACTTGGCGGACGCCGTTAGGCGAAGTCGCCGTCGACCACGAGCTGAGCGATATTCTCGAAGCGCGGGTTAAATTCCTTAAACCAGACGCACCCGCCCACGCCCAAGAGCATAGCATCGAGGTTCAGTTGCCGTTCCTTGAGCGGGTCTTAGCTGACTTTACCATCCTACCGATTTCCCTGTCGCATCTGTCCGAGGAAGAGTGCGCCGAACTCGGCACGGCGATCGCTGATCTGTGTAAGACCGATGCCGACGGTAAACAAAAAACCTTGATCCTGGCCAGTAGTGATCTCAGCCACTACCTCTCGCCCAAAGAAACCGAAAAGTTGGACCGCATGGCGTTGGAACAGGTCTTAGCTCTGGATGCGCCGGGACTCCTGAGAGTCGTCGAAGAAGAAAACATCAGCATGTGCGGCGTCCTGCCCACCGCCGTCATGCTCTTCGCCGCCGCCGCTCTCGGCGTCAAGCGCGCCCGCCTGCTCAAGCATTGCCATTCCGGTGACGTAAGCCCGATGCGCAAAGTCGTCGGCTACGCCAGCGTCGCGCTGGAGATCTGATACCGGTTCGCCATCAAGACGGTGTCGCAATCCGCCAGACACACGGTTGTCATCCCGAGCGAACGCGAGGGATCTAAGAAAGATTTCTCGCTGCGCTCGAAATGACAAGAAAATCCCGTGCCTGCCCTCTTCCGGGCGACCACAGGGGGTCGCCCCGACAATTTTTCGCCAACGGAACAACCACCTAACTGCACTGTAATTTGACTTGCCCCCGGCGCTCTGTTAAGGGTGCTCCAGATGCTAGGGGTGTCTGCCTGCGGCAGACTGAGAGCCTGACAAAACAGGTAACCCTTCGAACCTGATCCGGGTCGCACCGGCGTAGGGAAGCGTGAGAGTCAAGGTCCCGCAAGTGGCGTAGTTCGGAAATTCGGCGCGGGACGCACTTAAAACCGTATTCCCTGGCCACCGCGAGGTGGCCCGCGTGAATGCGGTTTTTTCGTTTTCATGAAGATTCATCTCAACGGAGAAGAAAAAGAGATTGCCGACGGGCTGAGCATCGCCCAGCTGCTTGAAGAGCTGCAGATCCGTTCCGGCCGCGTCGTCGTCGAGCTCAATCGCGATATCGTTTCCCGCGAAGCCCACGGCTCGACGTTGCTCAAAGGGGGCGACGCACTTGAAGTCGTGCATTTCGTGGGCGGAGGATAATATCATGGAAGACCTGCTTAAATTGGGAGACAAAAGCTATCGATCGCGGTTGATCGTCGGCACGGGTAAGTACAAAGATTTCGCCGAGACGCGCAAAGCCATCGAGGTCTCCGGCGCCGAGATCGTGACGGTCGCCGTTCGACGGGTCAACATCACCGATCCGAATAAGGAAAATCTGCTCGACTATTTGGACCCGAAAAGGTACACGATTCTGCCAAATACGGCCGGCTGTTACACCGCCGACGACGCAGTGCGCACTTGCCGCCTCGCGCGCGAGGCCGGCGTCGGCAAAATGATCAAGCTCGAAGTGATCGGCGACGACAAGACGCTCTTTCCCGACATTCCCGCAACCTTGGAGGCGGCGAAGATTCTCGTCAAGGAAGGCTTCGTGGTCCTGCCCTATATCAACGACGATCCGATCACGGCGAAAAAGCTCCAAGAGATCGGCTGCGCCGCGGTCATGCCGCTCGCTGCGCCGATCGGCTCCGGCTTGGGCATTCGCAATCCTTACAACATCCGCATCATTTTGGAGCAAGCGACGGTTCCGGTCATTGTCGACGCCGGCGTGGGCACCGCATCTGACGCTGCCATCGCCATGGAAATGGGCTGTGACGGCGTCTTAATGAACACGGCGATCGCCGGCGCGAGGGATCCGATCCTGATGGCGGAGGCGATGCGGCTTGGCGTTGATGCCGGGCGAAAGGCCTTTCTCGCCGGACGTATCGTCAAAAAGCTTTACGCCACCGCTTCGAGCCCGATAGACGGGATTTTGGGTTAGCTGTCGCCAGTGCCGACGCCCGACTTCGATCTTTATCTGGTCACCGACCGAAGCTTGACTCAGGGGCGTGACTTGCTCTGGGTTTTGCAGCGGGCATTGGACGGCGGCGTCAATGCAATTCAGCTTAGAGAAAAGGATCTCGGTGGCAGAGAGCTTTTTTTTCTTGCGGAAGCGGCACGCAAGCTCACCCAGCGTTACCACGCCCGCCTATTGATCAATGACCGCATCGATTTGGCTCTAGCTGTCGACGCCGACGGCGTACAACTTGCTAAAGCCTCTCTTCCCATAGAAACCGCAAGAGCCCTTCTAGGCCCGCGAAAACTGCTCGGCGCCTCGACCCACTCCCTTGAAGAGGCCGCAGAGGCCGAACGGAACGGCGCCGACTTTGTCTTATTCGGTCCCGTCTATTTTACGCCTTCGAAAGCATCCTATGGCTCGCCTCAGGGATTGGCGGCGCTCAAGAAAGTAGTGGAAAAAATCTCTCTTCCAATCTATGCTATAGGCGGAATCAAGCCCGAGAATATCGCGGACACGCGCCGCGCTGGAGTTCAAGGAGTCGCGCTGATCTCCGCGGTCATGAGCGCGGCCGATCCGGAGGATGTGACGAAAAGTATATTGAATCTCCTCAAGAGGTGATCCAATGCCAGAGATCGCGCGAGAAGTTTTCGCTTACTTCCAGGGCAATCCGGTCTTGTACGCCGCCATGGCTTTCATTGCCGGTTTCCTCGCGCACAAGACCGTGGCCCGCGACGCAAGTTCGGCGTTTATTCCTTCAGCAATCATTGGTGCCGTAGGTTTGTTCTTGGGTCAGTTTGTGCTACTTTACTTCGGGCTGAGGGAATACCTTGACAAACTACCTGAGTTTCGGCTTTTTTTTGATTTCTTAACCGCCTACATCGGCTCGTTCATCGTCGCGACGCTCATCCACTTCATCAAACCCCTGTGAGCCACCCTAGCTCAGTTGGTAGAGCAACTGATTCGTAATCAACTCTGGCGCCATTTATCAACAGGTTGAAATATCGACTAACGAACTGAATTCACGCACCAAATCGATTTCTCTCCGTTACCCGCCTTTCCCTTCAAATTCGCTCATTTTGCCGTTCATTTCACAACGCTATTCACAACACTTTTTTTGGACCGTCCAGGGTAAAAATATTGCGCGGGCTCTAACGCATCGTAGAAAAAATTGCTATTCACGAAGTCGAGCTGAATATGCGGATCACCGACATGACACATTTTCTGGATGCGCAAGGAAACGTCTCAAAACAGCTCACTTCCCGGCGCCTGGTGCAATATCTCGGCGCAATCGTCGCGAACGTGACGACTGCACCGCCTCAATCTTCGTGTGCGGTTGATATTAAATGCCGGAGAAGGCCCGGTAGAAAATCATGCCCCGGGACAATCCTGGCGGCGTTCGAAGCGGGCACCAACAATATCACGTGGCATTGCTCGATTTGTGAAGATGGTGGACTCATCCATCATTGGCAACGAACACCTTGGGACAGGGGAGGCAGACCTGAGTTGCCAAAAATCCACCGGGTAACTTACCGGCATGGCCTGGTCGATGACGATGATCTTGAAGAGCTGGCCGGACTTGAAAGAGTGGAATTGGAAGGAGATACGATCTCCAGGGAGATCGTGGTCGCAATTCACGATAACCAGCTTCTTGAAGCTTCAGGCGAGTATGGTGATCCGCTCGTGGGTGATCCTCTGGAGTACGATGAACTGACCATCGAGCACGCCGGCGGCACAACCAGGAT
>JACPFE010000185.1:0-22259 GCA_016183145.1 Deltaproteobacteria bacterium
GAATTTTTTAGTGATCGCGAAGAATTTCTCATCGCCTTTGATGACGTCCCAAGCCGCGCTGACGCCCAATTGGCTCAAGAGCGGAATCATCCGGGACAAAATCTCCGCGACACCGCCCCCGACGGCGGTGGAATTGATGTTCTGAATCGCTTTGCCCCGGAGCCGATCGGCGAGCAGACCGAGCTCTTCGACGGTGGCTTGGCCGACAATCGGGATATAGTCCTCAATGCGAATCATATTTCCTTACCAAAGCGACGATTTGTCGCCGCAGTCCGTCGAGCGTGTATGAGTACGGATCGAGGCGCCGGGTTTCGTTGGCCAGCGCTGTTTTGCCCTGGTCGCGAAACCAGCGCGAAAAATCGTTTTCGCCCGACTTCAAGCGCATTTTTGCATCGAACACGTGGAAATAGACGCTGCTGATGCTCACCTTGCTCACCAGCTCGGCAAACTCGCCAAGCGTGCGCGCGCTGTGACCCGTCGGAAAGACAAAGGTCTTGCAGGCCATGAAGTGGAATTCCTCGCCGGCGGCACATTCGATTCTTCGTTCGGTCGAGGCCAGATGGCCTTCCAGAACGCCGATCAATTTTTCCCTGAGCCCGGAAATACCGTCGAATCGTACTGGATCCACGCTCCACAGCCGTTCGGCCAAGGCATCGTCACCCAGAACGTTGGTAACCCAGTAGGCAAAATCGTTCGGCGGCTCCGGTGATAGAAAATGATGCTGGTGCAAGAACCGATGGGTGTGAAAGTAGATCGAAGCGTCCGGAACCGAGCGAATGCCTATCAGCAGCTCCTGGATCGTCGTGGCGCGCAAACCCAAGAGCAAGGTTTGATCGAGTTTGGTGAAGAAATGAAAGGCTGACACGAGGATGTCCTCATCGCAAAGGGAGGCTATTTGAAACTGTTACGGGTGAGTTATGAGCCGGGATTGTTCGATGAGATTTTGCCACCCCCCGCGATATCCGTTAATGGCCATTGGAGCATCAAACAATGTGCCAATAGCTGTTCGCGGACCGAACAGCCGGGCCGATAGCGTGTTCGTGTTCGTTGAACGGCGACTCATTGATACTAAGTTTTTCACGATTGCGCAAATTCGAGGATTCGATTTCGCAAGATTGCGAGCCGGTGAAGCCTAATCGTCCGATTTGATGGATTCATAGCGTGCCCAGTTCTTGCGGCGTGGATGGGGCAGACTTTGCGATTTTTAAGCATGATCGCCGATCACGCTTTGTCGAAGAAGGGTCGATCAATCTAAGAACGCTCTACAAGTTCTAAACGACTGGTTATAGGCTGTCGTTTGTGTCTGGGGCATGAACTCGGTCCTGAATCCATGTTCAGAAAAATAGCTCATAGCTTATGGATGATTCTGGGGATCCTATCATTCGCATATGCATCCTCATTGAGTGCGGGGGTCCCGACCGATCAGCTCCGTGGGACAATCGATCGGGTACTGGGAATCCCGCAAGACAAGGGCCGCAGGTCTGATGACAAACGGCTGGAACGCAGGGACCTGTTCCGTAACGCGATTTCAGCGAGGTTTGATTTCGCGGTAAAGGGCTGTTGCCGAGCCGGACTCCCCGCGTGTTGCGCGTCGAATTGAGAATCGTTAGTGTAGCGGAAGAAATCCATGTGCGGGAGAATTCAGACTGCGGACGTTTTCGCAACTGTGCATATCGTTCGCAGCAATCTTCGCAGGTGTGCATAAGTCTGACTCTCGGTATTTTTTCATGCGCTAAGCTCCGCCAAAGAACTGCTTGTGTGTCCACGGCTTAGCCTTTGCGTTAGCTGATTGGCACGTCGCTTGCGCAATTGCAAAACGACGACAACCAGTTACGCGAGAACCTGTGACTACACCGAGAGGCTAAAAGAGTCGGCTCGACTCACGGATCCTGGCAAAAATGAATAGCGATACCCTCATGCCATTCGCAACCATCACCGGCGGTATTGCGCTCGATGGGCGAATAAGTGTTCCGCTCTTGCGCAGCCTTTTTGACACACATTCACCCGGGCATGACGGCGCGGTGCTGATCGAGAACGATCGACTTACGCGTTTTGCCGCTCACTTGCCGTTGTCCAAGGATTTGGCGCAGACCGCGCATGTCGGCACACGACACAGCGCAGCCTTGGGACTCACGGAATTGTGCGACGCGCTTTGTCTGGTGGTATCCGAAGAGCGCGGCACGATAACCATCGCTCGCAACGGTCGCTTGCTTCAACTGGATAGCCCACAAGAATTGCCGGTGGCAATTCACAGTTTCTTGAGCGACAAGTTTCCAGCCCAAGAACGCAGTCATCTGGGTTTACATTTAGTGCGTGAGAATTGGCTGGCTAAGGCCTTGTCGATCTGCTTAGCGATCGGTCTTTGGTATCTCTTCGTCCCCGGATCGAAGATCGTCGAGGTGAGTTACAAGGTTCCGGTGACGGTCGAGAACCTGCCGGCGAACTTGCAGCTCGAAGCTATAGACCCGCCGGTGATCAGCGCTACCTTCAGCGCGCCGCGTCGGACATTTTATCTTATCGATCGAAAGAAAATTCGTGTCAGCGCCAACACCGCTCTGGCGGAATTGGGCCGGCGTACGTTCGCGCTTTCGGAACGGGACCTGCGCTATCCCAAGGAGCTGACGCTGCAAGAATTCACTCCCCATTCGTTCAAGATTTCGGTCAAGGCTGCGCCGGAAGCAGTCCAATCCAATCAGGGGTGACGCTAAAGAAAACAATCGGACGGTGAAATGAACAGGAAACAAAAAAATAGCACTGGGGCTAGAAGGGCCCGCCGAACGGTCCCACCAATCGACGCCGAGGGGCGTCAGCGCGTTGTCATTGACGCCGTAAGACCCATTGTGGACGGTGGCCGGTTCGCGATCAAGCGCGTCGAAGGCGAGCGGGTGGTTGTCGAAGCGGATATCTTCGCCGATGGCCACGACGAGTTGGCGGCCTTGCTGCTTTATCGCCGAGGAGAGCATGGGTCCTGGGTTGAAGTGCCGATGGAGCCATGGGTTGACGATGTTTGGCGGGCTGAATTCCAAGTCACTGGAATCGGCGATTATTACTACACGATTCAAGCATGGGTTGATCGCTTCAAGTCTTGGCGGCAGGGCCTGTCAAAAAAGCTCGCCGCCGAACAGGATGTTGCCGTCGATCTGCTGATCGGAGCTGAACTGGTTGGGCTCGCGGCAAAGCGAGCCAACGGCAACGACCGGAAAGTCCTTGAACGCTTCGCCGCGACTCTTCGCGAAAAATCCAAAGATTCGTCTCAGCTTGCCTTGGCGGATGAACTGGCTAAGTTGATGAGCAGTTATCCCGACCGAAGCCGGGTGGCGATTTATGACCAGGAGCTACGCGTTAGCGTAGAACGAGAGAAAGCGCGGTTCAGCGCATGGTACGAAATGTTCCCGCGCTCTTGCGCAGCGAGGGCCGGCGCCCACGGAAGTTTCAAAGATTGCATCGACCGCCTTCCTTACGTGGCGTCAATGGGCTTCGACGTGCTCTACTTGCCGCCCATTCATCCCATCGGCCATGCCTACCGCAAAGGAAAAAACAACGCGCTGACTGCCAACCCTGACGATGTGGGCAGCCCCTGGGCCATCGGGTCGGCAGAAGGCGGCCACAAAGCGATTCACCCACAGCTCGGCACGCTGGCAGATTTCAAACTGCTGATTCAGAAAGCAGCGGCGCATGGACTTGAGATCGCCTTGGATATCGCCTTTCAGTGCACGCCGGATCATCCCTACGCAAAAGAACACCCGGAATGGTTTCGCAAGCGGCCGGACGGCACGATCCAGTACGCGGAAAATCCGCCAAAGAAGTACCAAGACATTTATCCGATAGATTTCGAAAGCGACGACTGGAAAACACTCTGGCAGGAGCTGAAGAGTGTTCTCACCTTTTGGTGCGAGCAAGGCGTACGGATCTTTCGAGTCGATAATCCGCACACCAAAGCTTTTCCTTTCTGGGAATGGGTCATTGGCGAAATCAAGAAGGACTATCCCGACGCGCTTTTCCTCGCGGAAGCTTTCACGCGCCCGAAGGTGATGTATCGCCTGGCCAAAATCGGTTTTAGCCAATCCTACACGTACTTCGCCTGGCGCAACACTCAGTGGGAGTTAACCGAGTATTTGAAGGAGCTGACGCAGACCGAGGTGAGAGAATTTTTCCGGCCCAACCTGTGGCCGAACACGCCGGATATTCTGACTGAATATTTACAGTTCGGCGGCCGGCCCGCATTTATGGCACGGCTCGTCCTGGCGGCAACGCTGGGCGCCAGCTACGGAATTTACGGCCCGGCTTTCGAACTTTGCGAAAACGTTGCGCGCGAACCTGGCAGCGAAGAATATCTCAATTCCGACAAGTACGAAATCAAGCAGTGGGACCTCGAAAGAGCCGATAGCCTGAAGGAATTCATCGGTAGGGTCAACCGCATCCGGCGCGAAAACCCGGCGTTGCACGGCGACCGCGGCCTGCGATTTCACCACGTGGATAATCCGGAGCTCATTTGTTTCAGCAAGTATACCGAGGACTTGACCAACGTCATCGTCGTAGTGGTCAATCTGGATCCGCACCATATCCAGTCGGGATGGGTGGAGTTGCCTATGGAAGACCTCGGGCTTGATCCGCACCAACCCTTTCAGGTGCACGACCTGCTGACGGATGCCCGCTATTTGTGGCACGACAGCAAGAGCTACGTGGAGCTGAATCCGCAGGCCGTGCCGGCCCATATCTTCCGGCTGCGCCGCCGAGTGCGCCGCGAGCAGGACTTCGATTACTTCTTATAATGGGAAACTTATTCCTATGAGCCGACGAGCAAGCAAAACGGAACTCTTGTTGTCCATCTTAGAGGACAGCCAACAGTGGTATAAGGACGCCGTCATCTACGAGATTCACGTGCGTACTTTCTGCGACGGCAACGGCGACGGCATCGGTGACTTCCAGGGTATAACCGATCGGCTGGATTACCTTCAGGATCTTGGGGTGACCGCGCTTTGGTTGCTGCCGTTTTATCCTTCGCCGCTCCGGGACGACGGTTATGACATCGCCGACTATGCCGGCATCCACCCCGACTACGGGACATTATCTGATTTCAAAGTCTTCCTGCGCGAAGCGCATCAGCGCGGCATACGGGTTATCACGGAGCTGGTCATCAATCACACCTCCGACCAACATCCGTGGTTTCAGCGAGCGCGCGAAGCCAAACCCGGCGGTGGCGCTCGTCAGTTCTACGTCTGGAGCGACACCCAGGATAAATACCAAGAGGCGAGAATTATCTTCAAAGATTTCGAACCTTCCAACTGGTCCTGGGACCCGGTGGCCAAGGCCTATTATTGGCATCGCTTCTTTTCGCACCAACCGGATTTGAACTTCGATAACCCGGAACTGCACAAGGCGCTCTTTGGCGTACTCGACTTCTGGCTCGACATGGGCGTCGACGGTCTGCGCCTGGACGCGGTTCCTTACTTGTACGAGCGTGAGGGCACCAATTGCGAGAACCTTCCCGAAACCCACGCTTTTTTGCGACAGCTGCGTCAGCATGTCGATCGAAAATACAAAAATCGCATGCTGTTGGCCGAAGCGAACCAGTGGCCAGAAGACGCCGTGGCCTACTTCGGCGCCGGCGACGAGTGCCACATGGCGTTTCATTTTCCGGTCATGCCGCGTCTGTTCATGGCGACCCACATGGAGGATCGATTCCCGATCATCGATATCCTCGAACAGACGCCGGCGATACCGGAGACGAGCCAATGGGCGGTTTTCTTGCGCAACCACGATGAGCTGACCCTGGAAATGGTCACCGACGAAGACCGCGACTACATGTATAAGGTTTACGCCAACGATCCGCGCGCGCGCATCAATCTCGGCATCCGCCGGCGTCTCGCGCCGCTGATGGGCAACAACCGGCGCAAGATGGAGTTGCTCAACAGCCTGTTATTTTCCCTGCCTGGCACTCCGGTGATCTACTACGGCGATGAGATCGGCATGGGCGATAATATTTATCTCGGCGACCGCAACGGCGTGCGCACCCCGATGCAATGGAGCGCGGACCGCAACGCCGGCTTTTCCCGGGCCAACCCGCAGCGCCTTTATCTACCCGTGATCATCGATCCGGAACATCACTACGAGACCGTAAACGTGGAGGCGCAGCAGCAGAATCCCAGTTCCCTTTTGTGGTGGATGAAACGACTGATCCTGCTGCGCAAAAATTATCAAGCCTTCGGCCGCGGGTCGATTGAATTTCTCTATCCGGAGAACCGCAAGGTACTCGTATTCGTGCGCCGCCTGCACGACGAGATTATCCTCGTGGTCGCCAACCTGTCACGCTTCGTTAATTTTGTCGAGCTCGATCTCTCCTCCTACAAAGGCATGGTGCCGGTGGAGCTGTTCGGCCACACGCGTTTCCCCTCCATCGGCGAGCTGCCCTACTTCATCACGCTCGGCCCCCACGCGTTTTATTGGTTCAAGCTGGAACAGCCGCAGACTTCCCAGATCCGCGCCGCGGCAGAGGGTTTCGAACCGTCGCGGTTAGAGGTTGCGGGCAGCTGTGACAGCCTTCTGCACGGAAGGGCGCGCGTGACCCTCGAGCGCATCCTTCCCGCGTATTTGCTCACCTGCCGCTGGTTCGGCGGCAAAGCTCAGCAGATTCGAACCGTGAAAGGCATCGACGTCATTCCGTTCACCACGGATGCGCTGACAGCATACTTTACCACCTGGGAGGTGCAATACTTGGGCGGGACTCCGGACACTTATTTGCTGCCATTGGCGTTCGCCACCGGCGCCCGGGAGTTCGAATTGCGCCAGGCCAATCCGCAGAGCGTGGTGGCGCAACTCAAGGTCAGAGAAAAAAATCAGGAAACCGAGGGCGTGCTTTACGACGCCCTGTACGATCCGAGTTTTTGCAAAGCGCTGCTTGGAACAGTCGACCGCGGGCGACAGTTCAAGGGCGATGGCGCCGAAGTGCGCGCACGGCCGTCGAAGGTGTTTCGCAAGGCGCGGGGTGCCGCGCAGGATGCTCTCGAACCATCGCTACTCAAACGCGAGCAGAGCAACACCTCGGTCGTGTATGGTGACCGGTTGATTCTGAAGCTGTTTCGGCGCGTCACCGAAGGACTCAATCCCGACCTGGAAATCGGCCGCTTCCTTACGGAAAAGGCCGAGTTCAAGCATACGCCGCCCCTTGCCGGGTCTTTCGAACTGCGCCGGGGACGCGGCGAGCCCGCCACGCTGGCAATTTTGCAGGGAATGGTGGCCAACGAGGGCGACGCGTGGCGCTACACTCTGGACAGTCTCAGCCGCTACTTCGAAGATATTTTGAGCCGCCGTCCGGACGCGCAACAGGCGACGCTGCCCCAACAGACGGCGGTCGAGCTGATCGAACACGAGATTCCCAAGCTCGCCCATGAAGTCATGGGTTCCTATTTGACCTCGGCCCATCTCCTGGGGCAGCGAACCGGCGAACTGCACATGGCCCTCGCCTCGGATGTCAAAGATCCTGCGTTTGCGCCGGAACCATTTACAGCGCTTTACCGCCGTTCCCTATACCAGAGCTTGCGCACGCTGGTGGATCAGTCTTTGTCGTTGCTCGGCAAGCGATTGAATACGATTCCGGAAGAGCTTCGTCCCGACGCCGAGAAGCTGTTGAAGCTCGAAGACGCCATCTACGAGCGTTTCCGCAAGACATTGGAGACGAAATTCAGCGCCATGCGCATCCGCTGCCACGGCGACTACCATCTAGGCCAGGTACTTTTCACCGGCAAAGATTTCGTGATCATCGATTTCGAAGGCGAGCCCGCCCGTCCGATCACCGAGCGACGCTTGAAGCGCTCGCCGCTGCGCGACGTCGCCGGGATGCTGCGATCCTTCAACTACGCGGCGGTTTCCCGATTGAAGAGCGACGGCGTCCGGCCGGAAGATGTGGTTCAGTTGCGACCCTGGGCGCGATTTTGGAACCTTTGGGTGTCGGTGAATTACTTGAAGGGTTATCTGGAAGCGACCGCGCACGCTTCTTTCCTGCCGAAATCGCGGTCCGAACTCGACCTTATGCTGAACATTTACCTGTTGGAAAAGGCGATCTATGAGTTGAGCTACGAGCTGAACAATCGCCCGGACTGGGTCGGTGTTCCCATCGAGGGTATCTTAGAATTTTTGGCTTTGTTCGAAAAGTACGTGATGGGCTGAATCCCGTGGCTGGCTCAATGACGCGAATCCGGATGCGTCATCGGTGCTGCAAGCGTGGCTCTCCTACTTAGCCAACGGTCGCACCAGCTTGTTGTTGGCGAATCTTGAAGACCTCTGGTTGGAACCGCTGCCGCAGAATGTGCCAGGCACGTGGGAGGAGCGACCCAATTGGAAGCGCAAGGCGCGCTATTCCTTGGAGCAAATCCGCGAGATGTCGACTGTGCGTGAATCTTTGAACGCGATCGACGAGATACGTAGGAGAGCGAGGTAGAGTAAATTGAGCAATGCCAATGACTCGGTAAGCCTGTTTACGGAAAGCGATCTGTATCTGTTCAATGAAGGCAGCCATTTTCGTCTCCATGACAAACTCGGCGCCCACATAGTGACGCGGGACGGGAGCACGGGCACTTACTTTGCCGTTTGGGCGCCCAACGCCGATCATGTGAGCGTCATCGGCGACTTCAACGACTGGGAGAAAGAGCGCGATTGCCTATCGCCCAAGGGTCAGCCGGGGATCTGGGAAGGGTTTCTCCCCAACATCGGCAAAGGGGCGCTCTACAAGTATCACATTCTCTCGCGCTTCAACGGCTACGCCGTGGATAAAGCGGATCCGTATTCCATCTTCAACGAGATCCCGCCCAAGTTCGCCTCCATCGTTTGGGATTTGGATTACCTATGGAGCGATCAGGCTTGGATGGCCGAGCGGCGCCAACGCCAAGGGCTCGACAAACCGATGGCGATTTACGAGATGCATGTCGGATCGTGGCGGCGCCTGTTGGAAGACGGCAACCGCTCGCTGTCGTACCGCGAGCTGGCGCCGGAGCTTGCCGACTACTTGCATCACATGGGCTACACCCACGTCGAATTCCTCCCGCTGATGGATCATCCGTTTTTCGGTTCTTGGGGCTACCAGGTGACCGGCTTCTTTGCCGCGTCGGGAAACTACGGCACGCCGCAAGACTTGATGTACCTGATCGACACGCTGCACCAGCGCGGCATCGGAGTGATCCTCGACTGGGTGCCGTCGCATTTCCCTAGCGACGAACATGGCCTGGCGTATTTCGACGGCACTCATCTTTACGAACATGCCGATCCGCGCCAAGGGTATCACCCGGACTGGGGCAGCTATATTTTCAATTACGGCCGCAAGGAGGTCCAGAGTTTCTTGATCAGCAACGCGCTGTTTTGGCTCGACCAGTACCACGCCGACGGTCTGCGCGTCGACGCGGTGGCGTCGATGCTCTATCTCGACTACGCCCGCAAAGCGGGCGAATGGATTCCTAACAAATACGGCGGCCGGGAAAACCTCGAGGCGATCGAGTTTCTGCGCCGTTTGAACGCGGCGGTCTACGAGCATCACCCAGATGTGGCAACCATCGCCGAAGAATCAACCGACTGGCCGATGGTGTCACGGCCCAATTACGTCGGCGGATTGGGCTTCGGTTTCAAGTGGGACATGGGCTGGATGCACGATACTTTAGAATACATGCGCCAGGACCCGATTTATCGACGCTACCATCACGACAAGCTGACCTTCCGCATGCTCTATGCATTTCATGAAAATTTTGTCCTGCCACTGTCTCATGACGAAGTGGTTTACGGCAAAGGTTCGTTGATCGGCAAAACGCCCGGCGACGACTGGCAGAAGTTTGCCAATCTGCGCGCTCTCTTCGGGTACATGTATGCCCAGCCGTCGAAAAAAATGCTGTTCATGGGCGGCGAATTCGGCCAGTGGCGCGAGTGGGCCCACGACGCGAGCCTGCAGTGGGAGCTGCTCGACCTGCCGCTCCATGCCGGCCTGCAGAAATGGGTGCGGCAGCTCAATCATTTCTACAAAAATGAAACGGCACTTTATGAATGGGACTGCGATCCCGCCGGCTTCGAATGGATCGATTGCGGCGACGCGGACGCCAGCGTGGTCAGTTTGATGCGTCGAGGCAAATCGACCGCAACTCTTGTCCTCGCGATCTGCAACTTTACGCCGGTGCCGCGGCACAGTTATCGCGTCGGCGCGCCGCGCGGCGGCTTTTGGCAAGAAGCATTGAACAGCGACGCGGCAGAATATGGCGGCAGCGGCATGGGTAATCTGGGCGGCGTCGAGGCGGCCCCGGTGCGGCTGCATGGCCGCTCCCATTCCTTGACCATCACGTTGCCGCCTTTGTCGGCGACGTTTTTTAGGAGCGTGGGTTGATGATCACGTAGCAGATTAGAAAAGCCCAGAAACTTGTGTCCATTTATTAGTGGAGTGAGGTAAAGACATTTGCGACCACCTATTGGAGCCCGACTATTGGACAATAACCGATGCTTATTTCGCGTCTGGGCGCCGGCAGCTTCTTCGGTTGATGTGATCGTTGTCGCGCCGACACAACGCTCGGTTCTGCTTGCGCATTCCGCAGACGGATATTTTTCCGCAGAAGTCGAAAATATTCCAAATGGATCTCTTTATCATTACCGACTCAATGACGAGAAAGACCGGCCCGACCCGGCTTCGCGGTTTCAACCGCAAGGCGTGCATGGGCCATCGCAAGTTGTCGACCCCGCGTTCCCCTGGGAAGACGCTCACTGGCTGGGGTTGCCGCTTCAAAGCTACATCCTGTACGAATTGCATGTCGGCACATTAACCTCCGAAGGAACTTTTGACGCAATCGTCCCGCATCTCCCGGAGCTGAAAGACCTAGGCATCACCGCCATCGAGTTAATGCCGGTAGCGCAGTTTCCGGGAAGCCGCAATTGGGGTTACGACGGGGTGCAGCCATTCGCCGTGCAAAATTCTTACGGTGGACCGCAAGGATTGAAGCGCCTGGTCAACGCCTGTCATAAGGTTGGCTTATCTGTTGTCCTTGACGTGGTCTACAACCATCTCGGGCCCGAGGGCAATTATCTCGCCGATTTCGGCCCGTATTTTACCGATCGGTATAAGACCCCATGGGGTCCGGCGCTGAACTTCGATGGGCCAGAAAGCGATCATGTGCGGCGTTATTTTATCGACAATGCGCTTTATTGGATTAACGAATTTCATTTCGATGCGCTTCGCTTGGATGCGGTGCACGCGATTCTCGATCACTCACCTTACACGTTCCTCGAACAGCTTGCGGATGAGGTTCATTCTCAAGCAAAGACGCTTAACCGCCAAGTTTTTCTTTTTCCTGAAAGCGCGGCCAATGACTCGCGTCTAGTCCGCGCCCGCGAGCTCGGCGGCTACGGTCTCGACGCCCAATGGAACGACGATTTTCATCATGCGTTGCGCGGCGTTTTGACCGGCGAGCGCAGCGGTTATTACGTCGATTACGGCGAGTTCCGCCAACTCGTCAAGGCGTACCGGGAAGGTTTTGTTTACTCCGGCGAGTATTCCAAACATCGCCGGCGCAGACATGGAACTTCGACGCAAGACATTCCCGCCGAGCGATTTGTGGTTTTTTCCCAAAACCACGATCAGGTGGGCAACCGCATGCTGGGCGAGCGTCTGAGTCAACTGGTTTCCTTCGAAGCATTAAAGCTCGCCGCCTCCACGGTCATCCTTTCACCGTTTATTCCGTTGCTTTTCATGGGTGAGCAGTATAGCGAAGTGGCGCCGTTTCAATATTTCATCAGCCATTCCGATCCGCAATTGGTCGATGCAGTGCGCAATGGCCGGCGCCATGAATTCTCCGCCTTCAGTTGGCAAGGCGAGCCGCCAGACCCGCAGGACGAGGCGACGTTCATGCGCGCCAAGTTGAGTCATCAGCTCAAACGCGAAGGCAAGTTTCGCGCGCTGTGGGAGTTCTACCGAGAGCTGCTTCTCCTGCGTAAGGATCTCAAGCCCTTGGCCGAGTTGAGCAAGGAGCAGTGTGAGGTGCTCGGCTTCGACAACCAACGCGTACTACTGTTGCGCCGATGGAGCGGCAGTGAAGTCGTCATGACGATCTTTAATTTCAACGAGGAGACGGTCTCTTTGGTTGTGCCGATGGCGCGGGGCCAATGGCGTAAAATGCTTGACTCAAGCGAGGCGCGCTGGCAGGGTCTTGGCAGTTCTCTGCCGGTGGAATTCGAGTGCTGGGAAAACGTTGAGTTTCGCTTGGCGCCCACGTCCGTGGCGCTATTCGTGCGCGTCACTCAGAGCAAAATTTTTTCCGGAGTGAAACCATCGCGATGAAAGTCTGGCCGGGTAAAGCCTATCCCCGCGCCGCCACATGGAACATGGTGGCCGTGCCCTTCGTCCTTCCCGAACTTAAACCCAACGGCCGATGGAAGCTCCTCTTGGATACGCGGGAGGGTGTGGCGCGCCTGTCGCCCCTAATGCGCCGGCGCGCGAGCTACCAGATGGAAGCAAGATCATTGGCGCTGTTCAGTTGGGTCGAGTCGACCGAGACATCGAGAGTCAAGCGCGGCGCGGCGCGGCATCGCGCCGCGTAGCCCGAACTAAATCATCACCATGCGCATACCGACCGCCACATACCGGCTGCAGTTTCATAAAGACTTCGGCTTTGCGAACGCTAAAGCGCTGATCGAATATTTGCACGACCTTGGTATCTCCGACGTCTACGCCTCGCCGATCTTCAAAGCGCGCGCCGGCAGCCAGCATGGCTACGATGTCGTCGATCACAGTCAAATCGACCCCGCGCTCGGCGGCGCCGATGAATTCGCCAAGTTCAGCGCTGCTCTAAGAACCCACGGCATGGGACTGATTTTAGACATCGTGCCCAACCACATGGGGATCGGCGAGCCGAGCAACGCCTGGTGGTTGGACGTGCTGGAGAACGGGCCGAGCTCCAGTTACGCCGCCTACTTCGACATCGATTGGCAGCCGGCAAATCCCCACCTGGAAAACAAGGTGCTGCTGCCGATCCTCGAGGATCAATACGGCAACGTGCTGGAAGACGGCAAGTTGCGGCTGGCCTACGAAGATGGCGCCTTCTTCATTTACTATTACGAAACCGAGCTACCGGTCGCGCCTCGTACTTATAGCAGCGTCCTTTCACATGCGCTTGATTCTTTGACCGAGAAATTGGGCAAAGAGGACGCCCATCTGCTCGAGCTGCAAAGCATTTTAACCGCCATCAGCCATCTGCCGTTGCGCACCGAGACGGAGCCCGAAAAACTCGCAGAGCGCAGGCGCGAAAAGGAAATTGTTAAACGGCGTATTGCCGCGCTTTATCAGGCGAACATCGAAGCGAGGGAGGCCATCAATGCAACGATCCGCAGATTCAACGGCACTGTCGGCGATCCTAAAAGCTTCGACCTGCTTGACGGTTTGCTCGCGGATCAACCTTACCGCTTGGCGTTCTGGCGTGTGGCCGGCGAGGAGATCAACTACCGGCGCTTTTTTGATATCAATGAGCTGGCCGCGATCCGTACCGAAATTCCCGAGGTATTTCAAGCGACCCACCAGTTGATTCTTCGCCTGGTGGACGAAGGCAAAGTCACCGGATTACGGGTCGATCATCCGGATGGCTTGCGGGAACCGGCCGCTTACTTTCAACTGTTACAGCAGAGTCAGAACCGACAAGGCGTCGGGAACGCTAACCTAAACGGGTCGGCGTCGCCACCGTTGTACATCGTGGCCGAAAAAGTTCTTTCCAGAGGCGAATCGCTACCCGTGGAATGGGCGGCGTGCGGTACCACCGGTTATGATTTTCTGAACCAGGTGAATGGTCTGTTTGTGAAGCGGGCGAGTCGCCGCGCGCTCGACAGGATCTATCGCGATTTCACCGGAATGAAGGACAGCTATCGCGACTCAGTGAACTCTCGGAAAAAGATGATCATGTTGGTCTCTCTGGCGAGCGAGATTAATGCGCTGAGTCATCGGCTGGACGATATCTCGGAGCGGAACCGCCACTATCGCGACTTTACGCTCATCAGCCTGACCTTCGCGATTCGCGAAGTGATCGCCTGCCTTTCCGTGTATCGAACCTACGCCGACGGCACAAAAGGCGAAATGTCCGAGCAAGACCGACGGTACATAGATGCTGCGGTAGCGGAAGCGAAGAGGCGCAATCCACGCACAGCGCGGGCGATCTTCGATTTTCTCGGCGATACTTTGGCGCTCAGAAACCTTGACCGATTCGATCCCCAAGACCGCCAAGCCGTAATCGACTTCGTGATGAAGTTCCAACAAATCACTGGACCGGTCATGGCGAAAGGAGTCGAGGATACGGCATTCTACGTTTACAATCGTCTCATCTCGTTAAACGAAGTGGGCGGCGACCCTGAGCACTTTGGTATTTCACTGGAGGATTTTCACCGGCAAAATGCCGCGCGTCGCAGGCATTGGCCGCACTCGATGCTGACATGCACAACCCACGACACCAAGCGCAGCGAGGACGTGCGAGCGCGCATCAACGCGCTTTCGGAGATCCCGGCGGATTGGGAGTCTGCCCTCGGCCGATGGAGCCTTATGAATGTTCCCCGCAAGACCGAGGTCGACGGTCAACTCGCTCCCGACCGCAACGACGAGTATCTGCTCTACCAGACGTTGCTCGGAACCTGGCCTGACGAGACGCTTACTCATAAAGAGTTTGATGATTATCGGGAGCGCATCGCAGCGTACATGCAGAAGGCAATTAAAGAGGCTAAAGTTCATACGAGCTGGGTCAATCCAAACGAGTCGTACGACCGCGCCGTCGATGACTTCGTACGGAAAGTTCTGGATTCCGATACTGCCAATGATTTTATTACCGATTTCACCTGCCTCCATTGCCGGATCGCTTACGCCGGCATGCTGAACTCTATCTCGCAAACACTTCTTAAAACCACCTCGCCCGGGGTGCCGGACTTCTATCAAGGAACCGAGCTCTGGGATCTTAGCCTGGTGGACCCCGACAACCGGCGACCCGTTGACTTCGCGAAGCGCAAAATGCTCCTGGAAGAGCTCAAGCGGCGCGACGAAAATGAGCGCCCCGATCTTCTAATGGAATTGCTCGACCACTGGGGGGATGGTCGAGTCAAACTATACTTGATTTACAAGACATTCAATTTTCGTCGCAAGCACGAGCAATTATTTCGGGAGGGAAGTTACCTACCTCTTTACGCCTCAGGAAAATTCCGGGAAAACATCTGTGCCTTCGCGCGCCGCCTGAACGATCAATGGGTGATTGCCGCGGCACCGCGCTTGTTGACGCGCATCCTGCCCCCGGCGGGCTCGCCCTTGGCGGCCGTGCGCTGGGAAGAGGAGATACTGCGCTTACCCAATGGGGCGCCGCAATCTTGGCGCAACACGCTAACGGGAGAAAATGTCCCTATATGTAAAGCAACTGACCGCCGCATGGGGCTACCCTTGCAAGCCATCTTTAAGTCTTTTCCGGTGGCGTTGATCGCGAATGAGGCCATCATGCAACCGGGCAAAGAGAAGCCCGCGAAAGCTCATGAAATAGCTTAGACCGAGACCGACAGCGATGACGAGCAGGAAAACTTGGAATGTAGCGGTAAGAGCGAAGGTCTCGTAGCATGAGCAAACATAAAGCGACATTAGGCTCTGCGACTTAGTAACAAAATCGGCTTTGCCGTGCTGCCATGGCACAGATCACTCCTTCTCCGGTAGAGACACAGCGAGCGCAATGGAACACGCGTTGGGGTTTTTTAGCCGCGGCGATCGGCTCGGCGATCGGTTTAGGCAGCATCTGGCGGTTCGCTTACGTCGTATATGAAAATGGCGGGGGCGCCTTTCTCATTCCTTACGTTGTGGCTCTCGCGACCGCCGGCGTTCCACTCATGATTTTGGAGTACGGCATCGGCCAGCGAACGCGGGGTTCGGCTCCCCTGTGCTTTGCTAAGACTAGCCCTTATTGGGAATGGCTTGGTTGGTGGATGGTAATGTTTGTGATGTTCGGTATCAACGCCTACTACACCGTCGTCATCGCGTGGTGCGTTTCTTACCTCGTCTTCTCGTTTACCCTCGCATGGGGCAGCGATCCCAACGCCTTTTTCTTTCAACAATTCTTGGGATCGACGCCCGACCCCCGGACCATCGGTGCTATACAGAGCCCCATTCTTCTCGCCTTGATCGTGGTTTGGGCATTGAACTGGTTCATCACATTTTTCGGAGTCGAAAAAGGAATCGAAAGGGCCAACAAGGTTTTCATGCCATTGTTGTTTATTCTGATTCTCATCCTGCTGGGCTGGACACTCACTTTGCCGGGAGCTACGGAGGAGGGTATTTTTCGCTATCTCACGCCGGACTTTTCGCGCCTTTCAGAACCCAAGGTATGGATCGATGCGTATTCCCAGATATTTTTCACTCTGAGTCTGGGATTTGGCATCATGATAACCTACGCCTCCTACTTGCCGCCCGATGCTGACATCAACTTCGATGCGTGTGTTACGAATATCGTCGATACGCTGATTTCTCTGGTGGCTGGTCTCGCCATATTCGGCACGCTGGGATACATGTCGGTCCAAACGGGAAAGCCTTTCGAGCAAATCGTCACTCATGGCATCGGCCTTGCCTTCGTGGCGTATCCCCAGGCTATAAGTCTTTTGCCAAATTTCCCGACTCTTTTTGGCGCTGTATTCTTTTTGGCTCTCACGGTGGCTGGCATCGCTTCTTCCGTCTCTATTTTGGAAGCCTTTAACGCCGCGATCATTGATAAGTTCGGCTGCCCACGAAAGTTCACGGTCAGCGTGCTCTCTATTCTTGGATTTCTTGGTGGAATTGTGTTTACGACTCGTGGCGGGCTCGCCTGGCTCGACATCGTGGACCATTTCCTTAGTCATTACGGTTTATTTTTGGCGTGCATCCTGCAGTGCGTCGTTTTGGGCTGGATCTACCGAATCTCCGATTTGCGCGAGCATGTGAATCGGGTCTCCACTCTCAAGGTAGGACGCCTCTTTGAGATTTCGATCAAGTATCTGATTCCCATCATTCTCGCCGTTCTTTTGTGGAACGATCTCGTTGCTGACGTTCAACGCCCCTACGGTGGTTATCCGTGGGTGATGCTGCTGTTAGTCGGTGTAGGTTGGCTGATCGCGACTTTGATCGCCGCCCTCGTTGTGGCAAGCCGGCCGTGGCGTAAGCCTCTCGGATAGATGATTCCGGTAGCTTCCGACCTAGAAGTTCTTTAGGCCTCCGGTACGCATGTTGCCAATGATGCCGTAGTTTTCAATCGGCTGATAACCCATCGAAACGCTCCTTCGGTGAAACCGGCAGGATCGAAGCTTAAGACTGCATCATAACCGCGTCTCTTTCTGGTCGCGGAAATCTCTTCGCTATGCCAGCTTTCCCGGCGGCGTTTGTCCGATCCCTCGCTCAAGGCGATCATCGATCTCTGCCATTGCTGCCGCTAGCGAGTTTTGACATTGCTCCATGGACTGGCGCAGGTCGCCCTCCAGTTGGTCCAGGCGCGCCAGCAATTCCGACTTGGTAGTTTCGTTTTGCTTCGCGAGAGCATCGAGCTGGCTCTCTAAAGACACGCGTAACTCATTAATGCGCGAGATCTCCGCGTGCTCAGCCAGCTCGCGCTGAGCGTGCAGCTCGCGGGCGTGCCGGCGAGTTTCAAGCAACGCTGACGATTGCAAATAAACGACGTAGATCAGAAACAACGCCGTGAGCAAAACCACCACACCAAGCAATATGAGTCCGAGCGGCGCCTCGACGGTGGCGGCGATAAGGGACAGCGTTGTAGGCGTTGTAAAGGCCTGCCAGTTAGCCACCGTGAACAGCGCCAAAGCGCCGAGCGCAAGCACGATCAAAATGGTCCGTAGATACATGGAAACTTTCCGCGGCGTTGGTGGTGCTGTTAAGTTTCTCTCCGGCCTCCAAAGCGAGCGATTGCCAACCTTTCCTTGGATGTTCCACCAGCCGTTTCAGCGCTTTTTCTACGGGATGATCTCGGTGAAACCCGCGATGGTTACCGAGGTGTCAAAACGGCCGCCGGAGATTTTCGGCAGCGGAGGTGACGGCTTATAGGTAAAGTTGATCCTTGCCCCCGGTTGAATGGTTTCCTTCAACGTATGATATGTCGAGGTGCCGGGATCCGTCTTTCCCGGATTGCGCTCATCTTCCCACAGCCAAGTGTAGCGGATGAACAACTGCACCTCGCGCACCGCCCGGTTTGATTTGTTGTGAACTTGTCCTCTGACCGCTCCGCCCTCCTGCATGGAAAGTTGTTCGATGGCTAGGATACGAGCAACTTCCTCATCCGAACGGACTTTCTGCGAATGTGCGACCGTCGCCAGCAACGTCAGCGCCACTCCGAGCGAAAGGGCGGTTAACCCGATTAGCCAATCGATCCGGTGCGAATTTGTTAGAACCATAGTTGACCTCCTTATTCATTTGCCACGATTGATTTGGGCATAGCTAACAAGTTGACATTGGCGGAGAGTAACGTCGGAGTCGATCCACTTGCGCGGTCTATAATCTTGCGCAGCTAAAGGCAGTTTTTGAGGTTTCGTTTTTTGCTATCGTTGGACCGATCATAAAATATACCCCTCCCGAGTCAGTATTTCGGTCAATAGTTCTGTAAGCCGGATGAGGCACCTTTCGCAAACTAAAAAGCGAATAGCAAGGGCCGTGCCTATAAAAAAGCAGTTTTCAGGCGTTTCACGCGACCGAATCGGCCATCTTTTCGCGTAGCTGAGAAGCGATTGCGCCTTGTATTTTCAGCGATGACAAATGAACAGGCGTTCAGGTGGTGCAAATAATATTGGAAGGCCTGTTGCAACATGATTACCCTGGGACTTGGCATTGACTATGCTACTAAGTGTGAGGCGCGGGAAAAAGTGTGCGCGCGGAGCGCTTGCTGTTGAGACGGCGGTGGGGCGAGCCGAAGTTTGGCGCAAACCTAAGGATAACTGGCCGTTTGACGCGGGAAGTTGGCTTTATTTTTTAGGGGTTTGATTGCTTTCGGCTGTGGCAAGGGAAGCTCTCCGACGGTTTAGCGAATAATTTCCGTCGCCTTGGGTTCGCGTCATGGTCACCGCGCGAAGTCAATCTCGATCTTGCTAACATGAAACCGCATGAGATTCGCTCTCATCTCCCCGAGAGGCTCTTTGCAGGCCTGAAGGCCTCTTATAGGTGTATTGTATTTCGAGGATCCCGATGGACTGGGTCGGAGAAAGGATAAGGAGGCAAGGGCAGTGAAAAAACATTCCTGGCTGGTCAACATCGAAGACTACGCGCCGCTCATCGGCGAGGAAGCCGTGGAGCGCATCATGCGCAAAGCGCAGCGCCTGCGCGGCTTGCGGGTCGTCCACATAAGCTCGACCTTTTACGGCGGCGGCGTGGCCGAGATGCTTTCGTCGGCAACCCTGCTCGCGCGCAGCCTCGGCATTCGCGCCGACTGGCGGCTGATCCAGGGAAGCCCTGATTTTTTCAGCGTCACGAAAAAGATTCACAACGCGCTGCAGGGCGCAAAGATCAATCTCACGGATCTCAAAAAAGAAATTTATGAAACCATCAACCTGCAAAACGCCATGCGCATGGACCTGGAAGCAGACATTGTCGTGGTGCACGACCCGCAGCCGCTGCCGCTGATCATCCACGAGCGGCGCACCTCTCCCTGGGTGTGGCGCTGCCACGTGGATTTGTCGGATCCTAATCCACAGATCTGGAACTATCTCCGTGAATTCGTCGACCAGTACGATGCCGTCGTGTTATCACTGCCCGAATACGCGCGCGAACTGAAGCCGCCGCAAGTCTTCATCATGCCGGCCATCGATCCGTTCTCGATCAAGAACGCCGAGATGAGCAAGGCCGAAATCGCAGACCGTCTTGAGCATTACGGCATCCCCAATAATTTGCCCATTGTCGCCCAGGTGTCGCGCTTCGATCGCTGGAAAGATCCTCAGGGAGTCATCGACGCCGTCGGTCTCGCTCGCGAGCACGCCGATTGCCGATTGGTCTTGCTCGGCAATATCGCCACCGACGATCCCGAGGGCCAGGAAGTCTTCGAGTCGCTGCTCCGATACAAATGCGAACAGATCCAAATTCTTACTGTCGAGGATAGCGCCCTGGTCAACGCGATCCAACGTCACGCGGCGGTGATCCTGCAGAAATCGATTCGCGAAGGCTTCGGTCTCACCGCCACCGAGGCGATGTGGAAAGGCGCCGCGGTAATCGCCGGCCACTGTGGCGGGCTCAAGCACCAGATCAAAGACGGCGTCAACGGTTTCCTGGTTTCATCTCCTGAAGAAGCCGCCGATCGCATCGTGCGCCTGCTCCAGGACGATAAGCTCCGCAAAGAGATGGGGGCGAAGGCCCAGACCACGGTGCGCCAGCATTTTCTCTTAACGCGCAAGATCGAACAGTATTTGGATCTATTCAGCGCTTTCGAATCGAACTTTACCGTTAACCAGCAGCGGCTTACGGCGCTCAGAGTCACGGCGCGGTCCGATTCCGCCGCTGTGCCACGCTAACACGAACGGGCTAGCACCAGATTGAGCCTCAACCGTAGGGGCGGCAATGAACCGGCAGTCCAAAGAGAATGGTCCGTTATCAGCCGGCAACAAGTGACGGCGCCGTCGGAGGTCAAGTTGTTGCCGTCCGCGGCAACATCCGGGGTATGCCCGGCCAAGACCGGAGAGAATGCCGCCGCGGCGTCTTTTTGCTAGGGTGTTAGCGGAGCCGCTGGTTTTTGTGAAAAAGATGCACTCGTTCGAAATCGGCCCTCAGATTGACCGGATCACCGCGCTGGATCGGGAATCGCGCGGGGAGGCGAGCGACGAGCCGCAAATTTCGGCAGGATAGATGAACGAAGCGGTCCGAGCCGAGATCCTCGACAAAGTCCGCGGTGCCGGAGAACCACGCCTCCCGCGGGCCGCATGACACGAGATCTTCCGGCCGGATGCCAACGGTAACCGGCGCCCGCCGATATGCCCCGCCAAGATCCAAAAGCGCGGCCGGCAGATCAATCTCGAAACCGCCCGCATTCAGTACACTACCGCTTTCATTCAACCGCCCTTCGAACAGATTCATTTGCGGTTGGCCGACGAAACCGGCGACGAAAGTATTGGCGGGGCGATGATAGATATCCCCCGGCTTGCCCGCCTGTTGAATCGAACCGCGATTCAAAATGATGATCTTTTCGCCGAGGGTCATGGCTTCGGCCTGGTCGTGAGTAACATAGAGCATCGTCGCGCCCAGGCGCTCGTGCAGCTTGGCCAGCTCCACGCGCATGCTCGCTCGTAAAGTCGCGTCGAGATTCGACAGCGGCTAGTCGAAGAGAAAAAGCTTCGGCCGTCGGACGATCGCCCGCCCCAGCGCGACCCGTTGTCTCTGCCCGCCGCTGAGTTGTTGGGGCTTGTGTTGCAGTTGCGCTTCGATCTCCAAGAGTCTGGCGACCTCCGTTACTCTCTCTTGAATTTCATGCTTCGGCACCTCTTGCAGGCGAAGAGCGAATCCCAGGTTTTCAAACACGGTCATGTGAGGATAAAGAGCGTAATTTTGAAACACGAAGGCGACGTCGCGCGCGCGCGGCGGCAACGGGTCGACCTGAGCCGCGCCGATTCGGATCCCTCCGCTGGACGCGGTTTCCAATCCCGCGACGATTCGCAGCAGCGTGGTCTTGCCGCATCCCGAAGGGCCGAGCAGAACGCAGAATTCGCCGTCGGCCACTGTAAAAGAGATCTCACCGAGAACGGGGGTTCGACCGAACGACTTTGACACCTTTTCTACGGAGAGTGAGGCCATCTTCCAATTTCGGATTCTGGATTTTAGGCGCTTACCTTGGAAATGTTGAACCGAACGACTCTAGGAAAATTTATCTCGCCAAGGCGCCAGGGCGCAAAGTGACACTCGGTGTCATTTCGACCCCGTGGAGTAATGGGCCGCAACTCCACGGGGGAGAAATCTTTCTTAGATCCCTCGCATTCGCTCGGGATGACGGGCTCGCCCCGACACCTTCGCGTCTTTGCGTCTTTGCGAGAGACATGGTTTTTCCGATCTCTTCTTCGTTTTCGAATTTCAAATACCTTTGGCTAGATTTCGGATCGGGAAACGCTCCCGCATTCACCGATCCGAACAATCGAAAATCCAAAAGCCGCCCCGCGGACGGCAATCCAAAATACCCTTTATCCTTTCACCGCTCCGGCCGACAACCCTTGAACGATGCGACGCTGGAAAATGAGCGTCAGAGCTACCAGCGGCAACGTGGCGATGGTCGAGGCCGCGGCGATTTCGCCCC
>JACPFE010000185.1:22292-28394 GCA_016183145.1 Deltaproteobacteria bacterium
TCGCCCCAGGGCATGGTGTATTCGCCGGGGAACAGAGCGATGCCGACCGGGAGAGTTTGAACTGCCGGGTAGGTCAGGATGATCAGGGCAAAGAAAAACTCATTCCACGCGTGGATGAAGACGAGAATCGCCGCGGTGAAGAGACCCGGCGCGGCCAGCGGCAACACCACCATGCGCAGCGCCTGCCAGCGGGAACAGCCATCGATGAGCGCCGCTTCTTCGATATCGCGCGGCAGCTCGTTGAAAAACGTCGTCAGCACCCAAATGGCGAAAGGCAGAGACAGCGAAATATAGGCCGCCACGACGCCATGGTAACTATTGAGCCAGCCGAGCCAACTCAACAGCCGCCATACCGGACCGGCGATCGCAATCTGCGGAAACATCGAAAGCGCGAGCAGCAGCATCAGGTAGGCTCGCCCCCAACGAAAATTGAAACGCGCCAGCGCATAGGCGGCCAATGCGGCGATCCCAACGCTGATCAACGTCGTCGCGCCTGCGATGACGGCGCTGTTGCCGATATAGCGAAGCAGCTCATGTTGCTCCACCGCGGCGCGGTAATGATCCCAATGAAAACTTGGAACGAGGACCGGCGGGATAGCGCTGATCTCGTTGGCGCTTTTCCACGACGTCAGCACGAACCAAAGGAACGGTAGGAGACTGAACGCGGCGATGGCGACAATCGCGCCGAGAAAGCTAACCCTCTTCACCCTCCCTCTTCCTTTCCGAGCAGGCGCGTTCCCAATAGCCGAATGTAGACGATGGAGAGGAGCATGGACACCAAAAACACCGCCACGGCGATGGTCGATCCGTAGCCGATCATGCCTTCGGCGAAACTCTTTTTGTAGCCGTAAAATTGCAGAACGTTGGTCGTGTCCGCCGGCCCTCCTTGGGTCATGACGAAGACCAGATCAAAAACTTTGAGCGCATCAATGGTGCGGAAAAGCAGCGCCAAAAGCAATGCGGGCTTGAGTAGCGGCAGGGTAATATGGCGAAACTTCCGCCACGGGCCGGCGCCATCGATGCTGGCGGCCTCGTAGAGCTCCCGCGGGATGCCCTGCAACCCCGCCAGGATGATCAAGGCGGCGAAGGAACTGGTCTTCCAAATATCAGCCACCATGATCGACATCAACGCCAATCCCGGCTCCGCCAGCGGAGCCCAATAGCGCTCGGTCGCGTCGCCAAATAGAAGAAAATTGAAGAGTCCGTAGCGGTCATTAAAGATAAACCGCCACATTTGCGAAGACACGACGGTGGGAACCGCCCAGGGGACCAGCACGATCGCCCGCAGCCAGCCGCGACCGCGAAACGATTCATTCAACACCAGGGCCATGGCCAATCCGAGAATTACCTCGACGGGCGTGGTGACGGCTACAAAGGCGACCGAAGTCGTGAGCGATTTAAGAGCTACCGGATCAGTCAATAGATCCGCATAGTTTTCCCAGGCTACGAACTTTTGCCCAAGCCAGGGAAGAGACAGAATCAACCGGTAGAAGCTCAGGCGGAAAGTCTCGAAGATTGGGTAGAGCGAAAAGACGACGACAAAGATAATACTCGGGAACAGGAAACCAACGGTCGGCTCATTGGAAGCTTTCACGGCCGTCCCCTTCCGCGCAGTAGATCCAGGACACGGTCCATATCCCGCGACGCCAGTTGGGCAAGCTGGTCGATATTGGAGTCCGGGATAGCGATCGCCGAGCTGAAATAGCGCTGCATGATGTTGGAAAGCGGCTGGTAGACCGGCGTGGGAGGCCGCGGAGCGGCCAGTGTGAAGGTTTCATAGCGCGCTTGGAAATGCGGGTGCTTCTTTAACACGCCCGGGTCCCGGTACAGTGTTGAGCGCGCCGGGCCTCGCCCGGTGTGGAGCGCAATTCGTTTTTGCACCGCTTCGCTGGTCATATACTCGATGAATTGCCAGGCAAGTTGGGGCTTTCGAGAGAAACGGCTGATCCCAAGCTGCCAGCCGCCCAAAGTGGCGACGCTCTTGTGACCGGGAAAAGCAGGCAATGGCACGATGCCAACCTTGCCGGCGACTTTCGAGCGCTGCGGGTCATTGGCAACCTCCCACGCATACGGCCAGTTGCGATGAAAGATCGCTTTCCCCTGGGTAAACAACGCCAGCGACTCCGGTTCCTGGTAAGCGAGAACACCGCGATGCGAAATGGCTCCAACAATTTGATCCCGAACGAAGCGGACCGCCTCTTTTGCTTTGGCGAGATGCAGGGTGCCTTTGAGATTTTGCCCATCCCACAAAGCGGCACCATTGCTCATGACAAATTCCATCATATTGCAGACCAGCCCTTCATACTGTTTGAATTGCGCGGAGTAGCCGGTGAGGTACGGATCGCGCTCTTGCGCCAAGATCAGCTTGGCTTGCTCGACCAGCCCAGGCCAAGTGCGCGGCGGCGGGAGGTTGTATTTCGCCAGCAGATCTTTGCGAAAATAGAACATGCCAGCGTCGACAAACAGCGGCACGCCAAAAATCCTGCCGCCATAGCGGTTAGCCTGTATAGGCGCTTCGAGAAAGACCTTTTGTTGTTGCACCGGGAAATATTCGTCGAGCGGCAGCGCCCAACCGGCGGCGGCAAATTCCGCCGGCCAAATGACGTCCATGAAGAAGACATCCATTTCCGTGTCGCGATTGCGCAGCTTCTGCGTCACGAGATCGTGGAACTCGGTGGAAGAATGGGGGCCTACTTCCCGAACAACCTTGACCCCCGGATGGCTGGTCTCAAAGTCGGCGATGAGCTGCTCCCAAACCGCTGCCGCCTCGGATCTCCAGGTCACGAATCGTAATTGAGTTTGCGCCGCCAAGTCGGACGCTAACAAAACAACAAAGAGAATAGCTAGCAGTCTTATCATCAAAGCGCTTGTTAACGGGAAATCCCGAATTACGCCGTAGCGTCGTCCAAAATCTTGTCGATGGCTTCTCGCCAGCCCTGAGGTCCGATGCTATCGGTGCGTTCCACATTCGGCAAATGCTTGATCACTTCAGAGTCCCAAGATCGATCAGGATTTCGGATCAGGACGGCTATGTCGGTTTCACAGAGCATCGCTAAATCGTTAGCCGAATTGCCTAGACCGACGGAGACCAAACAGCCGTATTGCCGCCGGTAGAGATCGAGCAGCTTTTTTACCGCTTCCCCTTTGCCGTGGCCGCCGGTCAAGTGATAAAAACGATCCCCCTTGGTGATCGCAAGTCCTTTTTCCCGTAGCGCCGCCATGAGCTTTTCCGCGTCCCCGGATTCGATGAAAAACGGTTCGTCGTACCCTCGCTGCCGGGCATAGACGGCCTGATCCATCGTCAAGCCGGTACGGAACATGATCTCATGAAAGGTCATGGCGCCGAATGATTTAACCGTGAAGCCACCGCTGCGAGCGGCTTGCTGCAATGCTTCGCGCAAGTGAGCTACATCCTTGCCGAATTCAATGACATCGAAGAGCCTTTTAGGTTTCAATCCCGCAACGGGAAACTCAAAATACCGCCGCGGAAAATAGATCGCCCCGCCGTTTTCGCAAATGAAGGGGTCCTTTAGCCGGAGAGCGCGCCAAAGTAACAATATCTCGCTCTGGGTTTTGCTTGAGCAAAAGACGAGTGGCACTCCCCGCGCCCGTAGCCTTTCGACGGCGGGCAAACTAAGTTCATAACTATAGGTGTTTTGGTCGAGCAGCGTGCCGTCGAGGTCGGTAATGACCACGATCTTTTTCTTATTCACTTGGCTTTGCATGGCTCTGCGCCGCGTTTGGCCTGGTACTCCGGAATCGAGATCATCGGCTGCCGCTCGCGGTCCTGGATCTCTTTAAGCTCCAGCGCGTAGCTGCGCTGCCGGGGTTTGATGAGTTTCATGCTGCGATTAACCTCGTCCATGATCTGGATACGGCTCTTCCCTTCCAACCGCTGCATGACGACCTGGAGTATAGCGAATGCCATTTGGCTGAGCGAAGGCAGGGGTTGATTGCGGTGCACCCGTTCTTCGAGATCGACCTGAGCGATCGCCTTCAGACCAAATTCGCTGAACAGATCGATCAGTAAACCGGTCTCGACGCCGTAGCCGGTAAAGAACGGCACCCGCTCCAGCACTGATCGGCGGCCGGCGTATTCGCCCGCGAGGGGCTGAATCATTCCTGACAGTTCGGGATAGAAGAGATTGAACAGCGGCCGGACGGTCAACTCGGTCACCCTCCCGCCGCCTTCGGAAACGAGCTTCCCCTCCATCTTGATCGGACGGCGATAAAAGCCTTTGACGTACTGGATTTCAGGTTCCCGCAACAGCGGACCCAAGAGACCGTACACGAATCCTGCACTGAAGTTTCTGATGTCCGTGTCCACCCAGGCGATGATATCTCCTTCGAGGACAAAAAGACTTTTCCATAAAGCTTCGCCTTTGCCCGCGTATGAGCCGTGCTGCGGCAAGATCTCCTGGTGCACATGAACCGGGATGCCGAAATCCTTGGCGATTTTGACCGTCTCATCCGTCGAGCCCGAGTCAATGAGCACGAGTTCATCCAGCAGGGGTACGGCGTCGAAGAGTTTTTGCTTGATAACACGAATGACGCTACCGACGGTTTCCTCTTCATTGAGCGCGGGCAAGCCCAAACTGATGGTGACGCCCTGTTTCTGCTTCAGCTCGACCAGCTTGTCCAGCTCCTCGAACTCGCGGCGGTGAAAGGTATTTTCGGCAAACCACTGATCGACGCGCTGGGATAATGATTTGGGCTGAATCAGGCGCCGATCGCGGCTCCACGCGGCAAAAGGCTCGGGGGTCTTCAGGACCAAAAGCGGTTTTTCCGTGCCCTTCGCGATTTGCTCGACAACCGGACCGAGAAAGAACGACTGGGGCTCCATCATCGCTCCCGCCCCGATGATCACGAGATCTTGATCCGCCGCCTCCCGCAGAATCGCTTCCTTGGGATCGCCCCGCACCGTGACGACCCGCTTGACCTGCGGCTGAAACCGCAGACGCTGAATGAAGGCGCCGTAAAGCGCTTGGCCGAACTCGGGCGAGACAAAAGGTTGCTCGCAGTGAAGAACCGTTATCTCTCCCGCAAACGACTGAGCAAGCTGGGAGGCGATCTGCATGGCGAACTCCGTATAGGGGCCGCCGCGCACGGGAAGGAGGATATGCTTGCAATTGGATAATTCGCCAACTCGGGACACCAACAGATTACACGGAGGCGATTCCACGAGTTTATCGATGGTGCGGCCGAAAAGCTGGACTTCCGAACTCGTGCTCCCTTTCCAGGGCAGCAGAAGCAAATCCGCGCCCTCGGCCGTCGCGCTTTCCGCGATACCTTCAGTCACGCTGCGGGACACTCTCACGCGTTGGTCCGGGAGCAGGGCATAAAGCTCTTCCAGAGCGGCGCGCGAATCGACGGCTTCCCCGGCCCCCTCGCTCAGTGAGTTGGCTTCCGGCACTCGAACGACGTTCAGCGCAATGATCTTTCCCTGCGGGTGAAGCAGGCGCACGGCCAGCTCCAGGTCGGCGCGCGCTGAAGGCGCATGGACGACCGGCAGCAAGATCTTCGTGTTGGACATGATGGAATTAAATCTCCGACGGATGCCAAAATCCCTGGTCGCGCGCTAGCCCCCGAACATCTTTTGCAGGATGCCCTTTGCGCGCGGCTCTTTCTCTCCGGCATCCCAAAGTTTAAGCAGATAGGGTTTCTCGGTTTCGAAGATTTCCGCCTGTTGCTCGATGACCCGTTCCGCCTCCGCCGTGCTCATTTCCGCCGTCTCGTTGATAAAAGACGCGACCCGGGCCTCATAGAGCGGGCTCATCAGATCCACCAAGGTGGTTCGATCCTTGGGCCAGTCGTGAAACGTCGCGGCGGTTTCGTAGAGAATGTGAGCCCAACTGCTAACGTCCAGAAGAAAGTTCTTGCGTTCCGAACTCGCCAACTTTTGCACGGTTGCGTAACAGGCGGAGCTGAGTATTTCTTTCCATACCGGGCCGAAGTGCTGAAACCCCAATTTGAAATTTTGTATCAAAAGCTCTTGATTGACCTTGATCGCCTCGGGTTCGGGAATTTCGGTAGCGCCGAATGTCTCCACGACTTCACTGCCGTGAATTTCCTTCCAGATCGGCGAGTGTTGTTCCATCAAAG
>JACPFE010000205.1 GCA_016183145.1 Deltaproteobacteria bacterium
ATAACGTCTCGGAATGTGCGCAAGCTGCGCAAATTTTCCGGCTCATTTAACTCATTTAACCATTTAACCGATTTAACTCCTTGGTTGCGGCTTTGCCGCGCTGTGCCTCTGTGGTGAAACAACGATTCCTGCTTTGGTTGCGGCTTTGCCACGCTAGGAAAACTTCCTTCCTGTCGGACGGCGTGCTAGATATTACGTAGCGCCGACGCGGATGTCCAGTAAAGCAAGGAGAAAAAATATGCCGGTTGCGATGCTTGACGGAATCGAAACTTATTACGAAACCTACGGTTCCGGATCGCCGATCTTGATGTGCGCGCCCGGCGGCTTCGACGCGTCCATTGACAAGTGGCGCGTGGCGAGCGCCTGGACCGGCATCGACGCGATCAAGGCGCTGGCGGCCGAACATACCGTCATCGTCTACGACCGGCGCGAGTGCGGCCAATCGCACGGACGGGTCGAACGCCTCAACTGGGCGAGCTACACGCAGCAGGGAAAGACGCTGCTCGATTATTTGAAGGTCGATTCGGCCTGGATCATGGGCGGATGCATGGGCTGCTCGGTCGCGCTGGCATTCGGCGTTCACTTTCCATCGACGACGCGGGGGTTGCTGCTCCACTGGCCAGTGGGCGGCTACCGCTGGAAAGTAAACAGCCAGGATCGCTTTGTGCGTCATCTCAACTTTGCCAGGCAGAATGGTCTAAAGGGAATCGTCGACCGGGCGCAAAGCGGAAAGAGTTTTTGGATGGACCCCGAAGCCGGGCCCTGGGCTTCCGTGATAGCGCGGGATAAGGAGTTTGCCGAGCGCTTCGCGAGCCAGGACTTGGACCGTTATCTTGGCATCATAGCCACCAGCGGCCGCGGCCTTTTCGATCGCGATACGGCGCCGGGAGCGGAACCGGAGGAAGTCATGGGCGTGAAAGCGCCTTCGCTAATCATCCCCGGCGACGATCCCTCGCACGCGACTTCGGGCGCGCACTATTTGCGCGAGCTTCTGCCGAAGTCGGAATTTTGGAACGTCATGCCGCCGGAGCAGACGACGCAAAAAATCTGCGACCGGATTCTGGAGTTTTGCCGCTGATCTTGTGTTCACCATGACGGAGGCAGCGCGGCTACGCCGCAACCAAAAAGAAAATGCAACTTTTACCACGAAGGTCGCGAAGAGCACGAAGGTAAGAAGTTTAGAAATATCAATGTCCGAAACCTTCGTGTCCTTCGTGTGCTTCGTGGTGAGATAGTATTTTTGATTCGGATGGACGATTGACGTGAGTTCAAAGGGTGGACCGAAAAAGAGAATTCTGATAGAGAAAAGCCACTCTAGTGTGGTGTTTCCGAAATTTGCAACATATTTCGACCGTCATTCCGGCCAACCCCCGCGAAAGCGGGGGGCGAGCCGGAATCCAGCTGCCGGAAAGGGGACAGGCAACTTTTTCGAAGACGAAAAAGTAGCCAGTCCCCATCTGGATTCCCGCTTGCGCGGGAATGACGACAGTGGGCCACCGATTTTGTAAACGAACTTTAGTTCCGGGACACTAGTTTGCGTGCGCGAATATAAGGAGGCTGTTTATGGACGTTTCGAGTTCGACCGTTGCGCTCAATACTTCCGACGGAAAAATGGAGGCCTACGTCGCGCAGCCCAAGGGCGGCGGCGCGTATCCCGGCGTCGTCGTGATCCAGGAAGCTTTCGGCGTCAACGATCATATCAAGAAGGTGACCGAACGGATCGCCGCGGAAGGCTACGTGGCGACCGCGCCGGATATTTTTCATCGGGAAGCGGAGCGCTTGATCCCCTATTCGGACATGAAGAAAGCGATCGCGACCTTGCAGCGGGTGGTTGACGGCAAGGCGATGGAAGATATCGGCGCCGCCATCTCGCAGCTCAAGTCGCAGGGCAACGTCAAGCCAGGCTGCATCGGCGTCACCGGCTTCTGCATGGGCGGGCGGCTGACTTATCTAGCCGCGGCCCATCATGCCAGCGACTTAAAATGCGTGGTGCCTTACTACGGCGGCGGCATTCCGATGGGCAACCCGAGCCCGCTGTCGCGCACCGGCGAGATCAAATGCCCGATGGTCCTTTTCTTTGGCGCCAAAGATCAGCTGATTCCCATGGACCATGTCGAGCAAATCAAAGCGGAATTGACGGCGAAAAAAGTTGCGTTTCAGATAAACGTCTATCCGGAAGCGGGCCACGGCTTTTTCTGCGACGAGCGGGGAAGCTACCATGAGGCCTCGGCGAAAGACGCCTGGGAAAAGACCAAGGCATTTTTCGCGCAGCATTTGAAGTAGTCGCCAATGCAGTGCCTAGGGGGAGGAATCGCATAAGCTTTTCCTCTCCCTTGTCCGTTGCTCACCTCCCGTCTGATACGTTATCCTTGCCTCATGCCCCGCACCAAGAAGCGCGCGCAAGTTAAGATCGCCCTCATCCAGATGAGCGCGGGTGAGGATCCCGACGCGAATTTGGAAAGCGCCGTTATCCACATCCTCGCGGCGGCGATGAAAGGCGCGCAGATCGTCTGCCTGCAAGAGCTGTTTCGCTCGCGCTACTTTTGCCAGAGCGAAGATCACCGCAACTTTCAGCTCGCGGAGACCATTCCCGGGCTGACCACGGAGCTGCTCGGGACGGTCGCGCGCCAGAAAGAAATCGTCATTGTCGCCTCGCTCTTCGAGAAGCGCTCGGCGGGGATCTACCACAACACTGCCGTGGTGATCGACGCCGACGGCTCCATCGCCGGCAAGTATCGCAAGATGCATATCCCCGACGACCCGCTCTATTACGAAAAATTCTACTTCACCCCCGGCGACTTGGGCTTCCCAAGTTTTGCCACGCGGTACGCCAAGATCGCCGCGTTGGTTTGCTGGGACCAGTGGTTTCCCGAGGCCGCGCGATTGGCGGCCTTGTCGGGCGCGCAGATTCTTTTCTATCCGACCGCCATCGGCTGGATTCCCAACGAGCCGCGCGCCGTTGCGCGAAACCAGCGCGACGCCTGGGAGCTGATCCAGCGCTCTCACGCAGTCGCCAACGGGGTCTATGTCGCGTCGGTCAATCGCGTAGGGCGGGAAGGGAAGCTTAAGTTCTGGGGCAACTCGTTTGTCGCCGGTCCGTTCGGCGAAATCGTCGCTCGCGCGGGCGGCGAACGCGCAGAAAGATTGATCGCTGTTTGCGATCTTGGAAAAATCGAAGAGACGCGACAGAGCTGGCCGTTCCTGCGTGACCGACGCATCGACGCCTACGGCCCGCTTCAGTTGCGGGCCATCGAGAAAACCGGCCGCCGCTGATCGCGGTTGATCTTGGTGTTTCTCTCGAGGATGATTCAAATGCCTCCCCTTCAGGCGAACTATGTTGCGCGATGTCTTCAAGCAAGACAAGCGAGATCACCCTCGCCCGCTTTGCGGGAGAGGGAAGGGGTGAGGGACTGCACGTGTTGGCCCCTCGCTATTTCCCCCTCGCTATTTCCCCCTCACCCTAGCCCTCTCCCCCACGAAGACGTGGTGGAGAGGGAATGTTTTTTGTAGGCTTCGAGCCGGCGATAATTGAAACCTCTCGCCTTCGCACCGAGGGCTGCTTAGTTTATCGAATCAAAATCTAACCATGGCAAACCCCGCAACCCCGCGCTCCCTCGGCTATCGCATGCCGGCGGAGTGGTCTCCCCACCGCGCGACCTGGCTTTCCTGGCCGCATAGTCAAGACAATTGGCCCACGCAATTGGAACAGGTGAGAGCCGTCTGGGTGCAAATGATTCGCGAGCTGTCGGAGGTGGAGCAGGTTTATCTCTTGGTCAACGACGAAAGCGCCGAGCGGGAAGTGGCGGCGCGGTTGCAGAGAGCCGGCGCTGCGCTGAACAAGGTGTCGTTCCTGCGCATTCCCACGGCGGACGTGTGGATGCGCGACTACGGGCCGACCTTCGTTACACGATCGACGACGGAAAGCCCGCTGGCTTTGAACGATTGGATCTTCAACGGCTGGGGCGGCAAATATGAGTCCTATGAGGAAGATGAGCGGGTCGCCAAGGAAATTGCCGCTCTCCTCAAGGTCCCGGTTTTCGACCATCCGGTCGTGCTCGAAGGGGGTTCCATCGAGGTCAACGGCGCCGGAACCTGTCTAACCACCGAGCAGTGTTTACTCAATAAGAATCGCAATCCCAATCTGACCCGGCAAGAGATTGAAACATTTCTCGAGGATACGCTCGGTGTTGCCCATTTCATTTGGCTCGGTGAAGGCGTCGCCGGCGACGACACCGACGGCCATATCGACGACATCGCGCGCTTCGTCGATCCGCGTACAGTCGTCTGCATCCGCGAAGCCAATTCGCAGGATGAAAACTATCGCTGTCTCCAAGAGAATTATGAGCGGCTGCGAAGAGCCACCGATCAAGACGGCAACCCGCTGAACGTGGTGGCGTTGCCCTGCCCGAGCGCGATTTACTCCGACGGGGAGCGTCTGCCGGCAAGCTATGCGAACTTTTATATCGCCAACGAGATCGTGCTCGTGCCGGTGTTCGATGATCCCAATGATGGGCAGGCGCTGGGCGTGTTGCGCGAGCTTTTTCCGAACCGGAGAGTGATCGGTCTACGTTGCAACGAAGTTGTCGTCGGCCTGGGGGCGATTCATTGCGTGACCCAGCAGGAGCCGAGGATTTTTCCGCCCCGCGCTTGACAATTTGGCGTACGCACTCATAATCTATCATTAGACCATGGCTCAGATCATCCAGCTCCGGGAACTGCACCAGGCGCGCCAGCGCCGCTCCGAGAGAGTCAGCATGGAGCAATGCGTGGAATTGCTGGAGTGGAACTTGAAAAAGAGCCTCGACGATTATTTCATCTCGCCGCGCGAACAAAAGTCTATACGCGCCGTCCAGATCCGCAAGCTCAGTGAAATTCTCGAATATGCCCTGAGACTCATGTAAGTCCGCCACGGTCAATCGTGGAATCGCTATCGCCGCTGTCGCTCATTCTGTTATTTTTCTCCGGCCTCATCCTGCTTGGTTGGATTTTTCTCCGGCGGCTTCAATCGCTGCTTGGGGAAAAGCGCGAGGATGGTTCGTTGCTGCTGATGCAGCAGCAGATCGCTCAATTGCGCGGGCAGATCAGCCAGGTGCTGGACAGCGGCGCGCAGATGATCCAGCAACAGTTGGGCCAGGTGCTCGGCCACGTGAACGATCGGCTCAAGGAAAACGCGGAAGTCCTGCAAAAGACCCAACAGAGCCTCGGCGAGCGGCTGGACAACGCCGCCCGGGTCGTCGGCGACGTGCAAAAGAGCCTGGGAGGCCTTGAAGAGGCGAACCGCAGGATATACGAGGTCGGCAAAGATATCGCGTCGCTCCAGGAAATTCTCCGCGCGCCCAAATTGCGCGGCGGCTTGGGCGAGTTTTTGTTGGAAGACTTGCTCGCTCAGGTTCTCCCGCCCGACCATGTTTCGACCCAATACCGCTTCCGTAGCGGCGAGAAGGCCGACGCGGTGATCAAGCTCGGCAACTCGCTGGTGCCGGTGGATGCGAAGTTCCCGCTGGAGAATTTCAAGCGCGCCCTGGCGGCGGCTACCGATGAGGAGCGAACGCGCGCCAAAAAACAGTTTACCACCGACGTTAAAAAGCATATCGATGCCATCGCGCAAAAATATATTCTGCCCGATGAGGGCACCTATGACTTTGCCTTGATGTATATCCCCGCAGAGAACGTCTATTATGAAACGATCATTAAAGATGAGTCCGCCGGCGAAAAGTCTTTAAGCGAGTACGCGTTGGGCAAGCGAGTGATTCCGGTTTCTCCGGGAAGTTTTTACGCCTATCTCCAGGCCATCGTGCTCGGTCTCAAAGGGATGAAGGTCGAGGAGCGCGCCAAAGAAATCATCCGGTACTTAAGCCGCCTGCAAGGCGACTTTGCGCGCTTTAGGGACGATTTCGACCTGGTGGGAAAACATCTGGGCCACGCCCAGTCGAGTTATCAGAGCGCCGACAAGCGTGTCGAGCAATTCGGGCAGAAACTTCTTTCGGCTGAGATCGCACCCGGGGAACCCGCGGCGATTTCCGCCCTCGAACGCGAGACGGGTTAACGGCGCCTTTCGGGATACGGATACGTTCGCACTCATGCGGTTAAGCTTATTTTCCCGTCTGACCCTCGGTTATTTGACGATCTTCGTCTTGGTAACGGCGGTCAGCGTCTATGCGGTTTCGCAACTCTCTCGCCTTGACGAGCTCACGGGATCGATTCTAACCGTTGACAACCGCGTGCTCGAATTGGAGAAGGTTCTCTCCGATCTGCTGCTCTCGCAGAGCCGCTACGAGCAGAGGTTCGTGATCACCAAGGACGAGGCGCTGTTCGAGCAGTTCCTTCGCCTCAAGGAAGACTTCAATCTTCAGCTCAGCCAAGCTTTCGCTTTAGGCGACGCTGCGGCGCAAAACCTATTGACCCAGATCCAAGCCGATTACCACGGTTACCAGGAACTGATTTCCGGCGAAGCCAAACTTCTGAGCGCCCGCAAGGCCTACTCTCAAGCGCAATATAAGCAGGACAAGGATAAAAAGTTGGACGGGATGCTCGCAGCCTTGGAAAAACTTCGGCTGGGACAGCAGCAAGCGACCTACGGTCGCGTCAGACAACTGGCGGATGCGGCGGATCAAGCGCGCCGGGTGTCGCTCTTCATCACCGTCGCTTGTCTTATCGCAATCCTGCTACTGTCCCTGCTCATAACCCGAAGTATCACGCGGCCGGTCGCGCTGCTCAAGAGCAAGACCCGCGACATCGCCGAAGGACGCTTTGACGCGGGCCTGCGCATCAGCTCGCCGCCGGAGATCGCTGAATTGGCGGCGGCTTTCAACCGCATGTGCGAAAGGCTCGGCGAGCTCGAGCGCATGAAAGCCGATTTTTTTTCCTCCATGTCCCACGAGTTGCGCACGCCCTTGACTTCGATCAAAGAGGGCACGGGTCTTCTGCTGGATGGCGTCGGCGGCGAAACCACGGACAAGCAAAGAAAACTCTTGACCATTCTCGCCGAGGAGAGCAATCGACTGATCGGCGTCGTCAATTCACTGTTGGATTTATCGAAATTGGAAGCGGGGATGTTGAATTACGAGTTTGAGACCGTTAACCTTGATCCGTTGATTCGACGGGCCGTCGCCGAAATCGCTCCGCTCGTCGAAGCCAAGCAGATCACGGTGGAGACGGCGATCGAAGGGCCGCTTCCCCCGGCGCGATTGGATCCGGAACGCATGTTGCAAGTCCTGCGGAATCTGCTCGGCAACGCCGTCAAGTTTACGCCCAAAGGGGGACAAGTGACGGTGACCGCAACTCTAGTCGACGGCAAGCTGCAGGTATCCGTCCAAGACTCCGGACCGGGCATACCGGCGGAAAGCCTGACGGCGATATTCGAGAAATTCCATCAAGGCAATCATAAAGGAGCGCACACGAGACCGGGCACCGGTCTAGGCTTGGCGATTGCCAAAAGTATTATAACCTCCCACGGCGGTGAAATATGGGCGGAAAGCCAGTTTGGCCAGGGCAGCAAGTTTTTCTTTGTCTTGCCCTGCTCGGCCTAGTATCGGGTTGCAGCTTGCTGACGGATTTGCGAGAGCGCGCGGAGATTCGCGACGCGATGCTGCAGGGCCAGGCGCACTTTGCTCGCGGTGATTTTTCCGGCGCGCTCAAGGAATATCAGCGGGTGCAGTCTCTGGCGCAGGAGGCCACGCCTTCGGATGCGGCATCCTTTAATATAGCTTTGATATACGCCGATCCTCGCAACCCCCAGAAAGACAACCAGAAAGCCATGGGGGCTTTCCAGGGGGTGATGGCGCGCTACCCCGAGAGCCCGTGGGCCGATCAGTCGAGGATCTGGATCGCCGCCTTTGAAGACTTGGGGCGATCCCAGCGGGAAATCGAAGAATCGAAGCTGGCGCTGGAGAAATCCAAACAGGTCATCGAGCAGTCGCGGCGGGAAGTTGAAAAATCCAAGCAGCTCCTGGATCAATCGAAACAGGAAATCGACAAACTCAAGCAGGAAGTCGAGAAGTCCAAGCAGGTTCTTGAGAAATCTCGCCAGGTAGATATTGAGATTGAACAGAAAAGGCGCATTCGCGGAAAGTAGGGTGAGCGATGTCCCTGGGGAAAATTCTAATCGTCGATGATGATGCCAACCTCTTGGAGCTGATCAAGATGCGGCTCGAATCGGCGCAGTACGAAGTGACCGCCGTACGCGAGGAGGAAAAGGCCATTGGTGCGTTCAAGTCGGACGCCTTCGATCTTTGCCTGATCGATTTGATGCTTGCGAACCGGGACGGGATTTCTCTCATGGAAGAGTTCCATGCTGTGAATCCTGAAGTTCCCGCGATCATTCTAACGGCCCACGGCACCATCCAGAATGCGGTTGAGGCCATGCGCAGAGGGGCCTACAGCTACCTCACCAAGCCTTTTGAGCCGCGCGATGTGCTGTTGCAGATCGAGCGAGCGCTGGAAAAACGCAAGCTCAACACCGAGATCCAAAGGCTCAAGGAGCTGCTCCATGAGCAATATGATTTCGCCAACATCATCGCGCGCAGCGAAAAGATGCGCTCGGTGTTGGACGTCGTCACGCGCATCGCTAAATTGGATTCCACGGTCTACATCTTCGGCGAGAGCGGCACGGGAAAGGAATTGATCGCCAAAGCGATCCATCTCGCCAGCGAAAGGAAAGACAAACCCTTCGTCGCGCTCAATTGCGCCGCGTTGCCGGAAACGCTTTTGGAGAGCGAGCTGTTCGGTCACGAGCGGGGCGCTTTCACCGGGGCGGTCAAGAGCACCAAGGGCCGGTTCATGCAGGCGGACGGCGGCACGCTCTTTCTCGATGAGATCGGCGATATGCCGCTGCCGACTCAATCGAAACTGCTGCGCGTTCTCCAGGAGCGACAGTTCTACCCCGTCGGCGGCGAATCGCTGATGGAAGCCGACGTGAGAGTCATCGTCGCCACCAACAAAGACCTCGCGGAGTTGGTCCAAAAAGGGTTATTCCGGGATGACCTGTATTATCGCATTCACGTGATTCCGATCCGGGTCCCGCCGCTCAGAGAGCGCAAGGAAGACGTGCTCCCGTTCGTGGAGCATTTCCTCAAGAAATTCGGTCAGCAGATGAAAAAGGACGTCAAAGGAGTGACGCCCGAGGCGTTGAAAAAGCTCATGCTTCATGACTGGCCGGGAAACGTGCGTGAGTTGGAAACGACCATCGAGTACGCGGTCGCGATGACGCAGAAGGACATGATTACCGAAGATTATATTTTGCACACCAAAGGGAGTTTGCCGGACGGGGGAAAAGACGGACTCGGCCGCGGGCGCCAGGACATGTCAGACGAGCGGCTGCGACCGCTCAAAGATGCGCGGGACGCCTTCGAACGGGATTACCTGGTCCAGGTCCTCGCCATGACCGAAGGCAACATCACCCAAGCCGCCAAGCTCGCCGGCAAGTACCGCGCGGACTTTTACGATCTGTTAAAAAAGCACGACCTCAAGGTCGAAGAGTTCAAACGCACGAAAACCGCGCTGCCAAACTGATCGGCAGCGCAAATTCGACGCGCCGGGAATCTGGCAATTAACCTACCCGACGGGTCAAGGACAGTAGGCCCGCCACGGCTGATCAAATCATTGGCTCGTTAAACCTCCAGTTTTCTTTTCCTCTTTCCGACCCTTTTCTGGTAGATTGACAAATCACTCCCCGCGACGCTTGGTCACGCGGGAATGGCATCTGCTGCGGCGAACTTCGAGGAGCCCATGTCGCGGGATAAGCCTGTATTGCGCGCGATTAAGCTGCTTTCCCTTATCGAAAGAAATGCCAACGGCCTGCGCGTAACGGATATGGCCGAACAGCTCGGGGCGCCCCCGAGGGCTGTTTACCGCGACCTCGACGTTTTGCAGCA
>JACPFE010000206.1 GCA_016183145.1 Deltaproteobacteria bacterium
AATGCGAGGCCGGGTTCAGACTGGGCCGAGACAGCTAAAGGCCTTGGAAGTCGACTATAACGATTCCTCGACGCTCACTTGGGAAAAGGGCATCCGCGGAATTCTTTTTCAGCAGCGCGAAAAGCCCTACGACGTCGAGCTGAAAACCGCCAGCGCGGTTGTGGATGAGTCGCTATTCGAGGATGGCCGAAAGGCAGGTATCCACTCTGCCCTGCTTTCCCAACTGATGGACATATTCACCTGGGATATCGATTTAGAAAAGGAAATCCGCAAAGGCGACAGTTTTAAAATCTTATACGAGCAGCGCACCCGGAAAGGTCAGAAATCCCGCCCATCGCTCCGGATCGTGGCAGCCGAACTGGTTAACGTGGGGCAGAAATTTACGGCAATCTATTTCGAAAAGCAAAAAGGGCAAGGGAATTATTATAATCCGGAAGGAAGAAGCTTAGCCCGGGCGTTTCTCCGGTTCCCACTGGAATTCACCAGTATCTCGTCGCAATTCGCACATTCCCGTTTCCATCCTATGTTGAAAGTCAACTTACCTCATACGGGCGTCGACTTCGCCGCCGACAGGGGAACCCCGGTTCGCGCTGTGGGCGACGGCGTCGTCACTCTCGCCGGATGGAATGGTAATTATGGAAAGGCTATCGACATCCAGCATGATTCGACTTACACGAGTCGTTACGCCCATTTGGACCGGTTCGCGGAAGGAATTCACAACGGGTCTTCGGTGTGGAAGGGCCAGGTTATCGGATACGTAGGCTCCACCGGACGCAGCACCGGCCCCCATCTTCACTTCGAACTCTACAAGGATCAACAGTATATCGACCCATTGAGCGTTGATTTCCCGGCAGATGAGAGCATCGAACCCGCCCTGGAAAAACTTTTCGATAGCCAGAAACGAATCTATCTCGTCGAATTGTCTTCCGTGCCCCAGTCCTAACCCTGTACCAGCTAATCGCGCCAAGCGCAGTGTAAAACCACACCATATCGGTTATTAGCTCCGATTGGGCATGTTTCTACTTGAAGAGCCCGGTGCTTGTGCCTTCGCTATTCCTCAATGTCGAAACAAACACCACATCAAGGGAGTCGGGGTTCCGCTAGAGTCATCCTGTTTTTTGCGACTGGCTTCGGCATAGGGTATTTTCCGTGGCTGCCGGGAACAGCCGGGGCGCTGTCAGCGGTGCCGCTATCGCTGGGCTTAAATGCGATCGCAGCGATTTCCCTTCCCATTGCCCTTTTGACTTTGGCTGGGGCAATTTGCTGTGCTATATGGCTATCAACTAGCGCTGCGCTGATTCTGGAGCAGAAGGACCCGCCGGTGATCGTCATCGATGAAATCGTCGGTTTTATGGTCGCCAATTTTATGGCGCCTCAGAGCGTGATGCTTCTGGGCGTCGCGTTTCTCTTGTTTCGCTTCTTCGACATCGTAAAAGTCTATCCATCGTCCAGGCTGGAGAAGCTCCCGGGCGGCGCCGGTATCGTGCTTGATGACGTCATGGCCGGCCTATATGTCTTCGGCATTCTGCGGCTAGTCCCTTCATGGGGTCTTTTATGATCGATAAGGCCGTGATTCTAAGTACCGGCGACGAACTGACCACCGGCCGGGTCGTCGACACTAACTCGGCGACCATAGCCGACCGATTGTTTGCTGCCGGCGTCGAGGTCGCGGCGGTGCTCAAAGTCGGTGATGACCGGGAAAAGCTGCTCTGGGCTTTTGGCCAGGCACGGGGTCTAGGGGACCTAATCATCGGCACCGGCGGCCTTGGGCCTACGGCGGACGACTTGACCACAGAAATGGTGGGCAAATTCCTTGGCCGTAGCTTGAAGCAAGACCAAGCAGTCGCGGCTGCTCTCAAACAACGCTTCGCGGCACGAGGTATCGCTTGGACAGAAAACAATCTCAAGCAGGCTCTATTCCCGGAAGGCGCGACGATCATCCCCAACCCGGTGGGAACCGCGCCGGGTTTTAGGGTCGAGCTGGGCCAAGGCCAGACTCTGATCTGGCTCTCCGGAGTGCCCCGGGAGATGATCGCGATGTTGAACGAAACCGTCATGCCCTGGATCGCCGAGCAAAAGGGCGATGCCGCTAGGATTGCGGCATGCGCTTTCAAAATTCACGGTCTCACGGAGTCCAAGCTCGATGACCTCGTCAAGCCGGTAAAGCTAGGGACCTATGCGAAACTTTCTTTTCGCGCTCATTTTCCCGACCTGACACTGGGCTTGACCGTGAGTGGAGGCGCCGCGCGAGAGAAAGACTTTACTGAAATCCGGCAACAGCTCCGCCAGATTCTGGGCCCTTACATTTACGCCGAAGGCGATGCAACATTGGAAGAGGTCGTCGGCCGGCTGCTCTTGGATCGACATCAATCCCTGGCCCTCGCCGAGTCTTGCACCGGCGGGCTGATCAGCCAGCGCATCACCCGCATCGCCGGCAGCTCGGCCTACTACCTCGGCGGCGCCGTCACCTATTCCAATGACGCCAAGGTGAGCTTTCTCGGCGTGCAACCGGCGACGCTGGAAAAGCATGGCGCGGTGAGCCGGGAAACCGCTCTGGAAATGTCCCAAGGCATCAGGGAAAGAACCGGCGCGGACATCGGTCTGAGCGTTACCGGAATCGCCGGACCTTCCGGCGGCAGCGCGGCAAAGCCGGTAGGGACGGTCTGGGTCAGCGTCGCCATGAAAACGTTTCACGAAGCGCGCCTGTTTCAGTTTCATGGCGAACGCGAGCGCGTGATTCTCGGCGCCTCCCAGGCCGCGCTCAACTGGCTGCGCCGGTGCCTGGCGTAAAAGAAAACGCGGGTTCAAAGTTCAAGAGCCTGCCCTGAGTATGTCGAAGGGTTCAACGTTTAATGTTTTGATTCCGGACTTTGAACTTTGAACCTTTAACGTTGAACAGATTGCGAGAGCAATCCCGTGATCCGCGCCTTCGTCGCTGTCGACCTGGAGCCCCAAACCGTTCAGCAGATCACCGAAGCCATCGCCCGGCTCCGCCCGCATATACCCGGCATTCGCTGGCTGCCGCCAGCCAATTTTCATCTGACGCTCAAATTCCTAGGTGATATCGAGGAGGCCAAGGTCGAGCCCATCGCCGCCGCTCTGGAGCGTGATCTTTACCCCTTTTCGTGCTTCACCATAAATGCTAAAGGTTTAGGGGTATTCCCCGACCTGAAGCGACCTCGGATCCTGTGGGTGGGGCTGGTCGGCGGCGAACTTAACGCGCTGGCCTCCAGAGTGGAGAAGGCATTAGTCCCGTTCGGTTTCGCGGCGGAGAGGAGAGCATTCACGCCGCACTTGACCGTCGGCCGCTGGCGCGAGTTCAATGGTTCGCCGAAGGAACTGAGGGATGAAATCGAAAAATGGCAAGGCCATGATTTCGGCCGATCCAACGTCGATGAAGTGGTCTTATTTCAGAGCGTGCTTAAACCCGAAGGGGCTGTATATCGCCCGCTGAAAACCGTCGGGTTGACGAAAAAAGCGCCGCAGCCATGACCGGCGCAGCGATCGAAGGAGGCAGCAGATGGACTTGAATCGAGAAAAGGCGATCGACCTCGCCGTAAGCCAGATCGAGAGACAGTTCGGCAAAGGGGCGATCATGAAGCTCGGCGAGGGCGGAGTGGTGAAAGACGTCGCCGTGATCTCGACCGGTTCTCTCGGACTCGATATCGCTCTGGGGATCGGCGGCGTGCCGCGCGGCCGGGTCATCGAGATTTATGGTCCTGAAGCTTCGGGCAAGACAACGCTGGCGCTGCAAATTGTCGCCGAAGCCATGAAGCAGGGCGGCATGGCAGCTTTTATCGACGCGGAACATGCGTTGGACCTGGGTTATGCGAAGAAACTCGGCGTCAAGACCGACGACCTTCTGGTCTCGCAACCGGACCATGGCGAGCAGGCCCTGGAAATCGGCGAGACTCTGGTGCGCAGCGGCGCCATCGACGTCCTGGTCATCGATTCCGTAGCGGCCCTGGTTCCTAAGGCGGAGATCGAAGGCGAGATGGGCGATTCGCACATGGGACTCCAGGCCCGCCTCATGTCTCAGGCCTTGCGAAAGCTCACCGCGACGATCGCCCGTTCCCACACCGTAGTGATTTTCATCAACCAGATCCGCATGAAGATCGGCGTGATGTTCGGCAACCCGGAAACCACGACAGGAGGCAATGCGCTTAAATTCTATGCCTCGGTGCGCATGGATATCCGCCGCATCGGAGCGTTAAAGGACGGCGACAATATCGTCGGCGGGCGCACGCGGGTCAAAGTCGTGAAGAACAAGATGGCGCCGCCGTTCAAAGAAGCGGAGTTCGACATTCTCTACGGCACCGGCATATCCCGCGACGGCGAAATCGTCGATCTCGGCAGCGAGATGGGCATCGTCGAGAAAAGCGGCGCGTGGTACTCCTTCGGCGGCGAAAGGATCGGCCAGGGACGCGAGGCCGCCAAACAATTCTTGAAGGAACACCCAGAAACTGCGGATCAGATCATGGCTAAAGTGATGGAGAAGGTCGGTTTGAAACGGCCCGCAGCCGAGGCTGAAGCGCCGGTCGCGGATAAAAAAGAGAAAGCCAAAGGCAGGTAGATTCAAAAGGTCTTGATCGACGCTGAAAACCCCAAGATCCAGCTCCAAGCCGAAAGACGCGCCGGAAGATGCGCTGCAACGCGCGCTCCGTTTTCTCGGCTATCGGCCGCGCAGCGAAGCCGAAGTTCGCAACCATCTGTCGCAGCGGGGCTACTCGCCCACCGTCATCGCCCAAGCGGTGGAAAAACTCCGTTCGCTGAATTACCTTAACGATGAAACGTTTGCGCGCAACTGGGCGCGCTCCCGGGCCCAGAGCCGGGGGTACGGCCCAAATAGAATCGAACAGGAGCTAAGAGCCAAGGGCATCGCGCCAACGCTGCTGCGCGAGGTCGTGCGCGAGCTGTTTAACGACATGGATGAAGCCGGAAATGCTCAGAGGGTCTTGGCAAAAAAGTTCAAAGGCCAAAATCTCAGTGAGCCCAAGGCACGCACCAGAGCGGCGGCTTTTTTGCAGCGACGGGGCTACAGTAGCAAAGTTATCTTTGACCTGCTGCGTTATTCAATCGAAGAAGACTGAAACGTCATGATCACCGGAAACGAGATCCGTAAATCTTTTTTAGATTACTTCGTCAAGCGGGGCCATACCGTCGTCAAAAGCTCCGGCCTGGTGCCGGACAAAGACCCGACCTTGCTCTTCACCAACGCGGGGATGGTGCAATTCAAGAATATTTTTCTCGGCGTGGACAAACCCGCATACGCGCGCGCCGCAAGCTCGCAGAAATGTCTGCGCATCAGCGGCAAACACAACGACCTGGAAGCGGTGGGCCGCGACACCTACCATCACACTTTTTTCGAGATGCTCGGTAACTGGTCCTTCGGCGATTACTACAAAGCAGAGGCGATCGAATGGGCGTGGGAGCTATTGACGAAAGAATGGGGCCTGCCCAAGGACAAACTCTGGGCCACCGTCTATCTCGATGACGATGACGCGGGACGGCTCTGGGCAAAAATCAGCGGCCTGCCGGCCGAACGCATCCGCCGCTTCGGCGAGAAAGAAAATTTTTGGGAGATGGGCGAGACCGGACCCTGTGGCCCGTGCAGCGAGATTCACCTCGACCGCGGCCCCGCCGCCTGCGACATGAAAGGCGAGGCGGGTCATGAATGTCGCGTCAACGGCGACTGCGCCCGCTACATCGAGCTGTGGAACTTGGTCTTCATTCAGTACAACCGCAACGAAGATCGCAGCCTTGCGGAGCTGCCGGCCAAGCATGTCGACACCGGCATGGGCCTGGAGCGCATCACCGCCGTGCTGCAGAAAGTCTTGTCCAACTACGACGTCGATTTCATGCGTGAGTTGACCGCGACGACGGAAAAACTCACGGGCAAAAAATACGGCGCCGACGCGGCGGCGGATATATCGTTTCGCGTGATCGACGACCATGCGCGAGCGGTAAGTTTCTTGATCGCCGACGGGATCACGCCGAGCAACGAAGGGCGCGGCTATGTATTGCGCCGCTTGCTCCGAAGGGCCGCGCGACACGGCCGCTTGATCGGCGTCCATGAGCCGTTTTTGCACCAGGTCGCCGGCACGGTCGTCGCCGTGATGGGCGAAGCCTATCCCGAACTACGCAAGGAAGAGGCGCGCATTCGCGAGGTCATTCGCATCGAGGAAGAGCGTTTCGCCGAGACTTTGGAAACCGGCCTGGTGCTCTTGGAGGAAGCCACCGCTACGCTCAAGAAAAACAAGGGAAAGATACTCTCTGGCGACATCGCGTTCCGGCTTTATGACACCTATGGGTTTCCTTTGGACCTCACCGAGGACATTTTGCGCGGCGAAGGAATGACCGTCGATCAATCCGGCTTTGAAAAGTTGATGGACGAGCAACGCAGCCGCGGCCGCGAGGCGCGCGAAACGGTAAGTATGGAAGCGAAGATTCAGCTCGACCGTCCGGTTTGCTTCGTCGGTTACGACCGCCTCGACGGCGAATCGACGGTGCTGGCGATTTACGGCAGCGGTAACGGTAAGCAGGAAGCGGTGGAGGGTGAATTAATCGACCTGCTGACGGCCGAAACGCCTTTTTACGGAGAATCCGGCGGGCAGGTGGGCGACCGCGGCACGATTGCGACGGCGCGGGGCGACCTGATCGAAGTAACCGACACCCAGCATCCGACCCCGCAGCTTACGGCCCATCGCGGGCGGGTTAAAAAAGGACGGATTCAGGTTGGCGACAAAGTCCAGCTAGCGGTTGACGCTCGGCATCGTCAGCGAACCATGCTCAACCATTCGGCGACGCACATTCTTCACGCGGTGCTGCGTAAGGAACTCGGCCAGCATGTCCGGCAAGCGGGCTCGCTGGTGGCGCCGGACCGGCTGCGCTTTGATTTCAGCCACACCGGGGCCATAGCGGAAGAGAAGCTGGCGCTGATCGAAACCGACGTCAACCAGCATATCCGGGAAGACGCCGATGTGTCGATCCGCGAGTTGAGCTACGACGACGCTATCCGCCAGGGCGCGCTCGCGTTCTTCGGCGACAAGTACGGCGACCGCGTGCGCGTGGTCAGAATCGGCGACTTCTCAACCGAGCTTTGCGGCGGCACCCATGTGCACCGGTCCGGCGAGATCGGCATTTTCAAGCTCCATTTCGAAGGGGGCGTTGCCGCCGGCGTAAGGCGCGTGGAAGCTTTCACCGGCGAGGGCGCTCTGGACCTCATTCGCGGCTATGAGCAGCGGCTCCGGGAAATCGGCGATCTCATTCGCGGCAGCGCCGACGACGCCGTGGGTAAGGTCAAAAGACTCTTGGAGCGCCAGAAGGAGCTGGAACGAGAGATCGAGAAATTGCGCGGGCAAGCCCAGAAGGATCAAATTCCGGAGCTACTCAGCAAGAGGGAGCCGATCAACGGCACGGACTTTCTTATCACGCGGGTCGATGGTTTGGATGCCAAGCAGTTGCGCGAGATCTCCGATCAGCTCAAGGCGAAGATGGGGAGTGGCTTCATCTTTTTAGCGAGCGCCCTTGAAAACAGCGTGACGCTGGTAGGAAGCGTAAGTTCCGGCCTCACCCGGCGCTTCCATGCCGGCAATATCATCAAGGAAGTCGCTCCGATTGTTGGTGGTGGTGGCGGCGGACGCCCCGACTTCGCTCAAGCTGGAGGCAAAGATCCGTCGAAGATCGATGACGTGCTGGCGCGCGTTCGGGAACTTGTCAAAGTGGCAACCCGTTAATGAAAACCTTTACCGCAAAACTAACCCAAAAGACCCAAGGTTTCTGCGACATCATCGACATTACCGCCAAGGTTCGAGGCGTCATCGAAAAAGAAAAAATTCACAGGGGCCAGGCGACGCTCTTTGTCTCCGGGTCCACCGCCGCGCTGACGACCATTGAGAACGAATCCGGTCTGGTTCAGGACTTAAAGGAATTTGTCGAGAAGCTCATCCCATCGGACAGAAAATATCATCACGACGAACGCTGGGGCGATGACAACGGCTTTTCCCATCTGCGCGCCTCGCTGTTCGGTCCGTCGTTGGCCGTCCCCATCGAGAATGGCCGGCCGTTGCTGGGCACCTGGCAGCAGGTGGTCCTGTTGGATTTCGACAATCGCCCGCGCACGCGCGAAATCATCGTCCAACTGATAGGAGAAAGCGAGTGAAAGACGAAAAAGAACGAGCGGCAAGCGATGCTGCCGCGGAGCATAACGCTCACTTGGATTTCCACGACCCGCGCCTGTTCCGCGATTTGCTGGGGCAGCATGACCAGCATGTAAAAATTCTCCAGCACGCCCTCGACGTGAGCATTCGCGTGCGCGGGTCCGCTCTGGAAATAGCCGGCGATCCAATCCAGGTGGAACTGGCGAGCCAGATTGTCCGGCAGCTCTACGGCCTGCTGGAGAAAGGCTATCCGGTTTATGCCAGCGACGTCGACTACGCGATCCGTATCTTAAGCGGCGACAGCCGCGCCAAGCTGCAAGACATCTTTCTCGACACGATCTATATCTCCGCCCACAAACGGACGATCACGCCGAAGAGCATCGCGCAAAAAGCCTACATCGACGCCATCCGCCGCTACGACATCGTCTTCGGCATCGGCCCGGCGGGCACCGGCAAGACCTATCTCGCCATGGCGATGGCCGTGGCGGAGCTGATGAAGAATAATTATGTGCGGATCATTCTCACGCGGCCGGCCGTGGAGGCCGGTGAGAAGCTCGGCTTTCTGCCTGGCGATCTCGCCGAGAAGGTCAACCCCTACCTGCGCCCGCTTTACGATGCGCTACACGACATGGTCGATTTCGACCGCGCGCATAAACTGGTGGAACGGGGCACCATCGAAGTCGCGCCCCTGGCGTTCATGCGCGGCCGGACTTTAAACGACTCTTTTGTGATTCTCGACGAAGCACAGAACACGACGCCGGAGCAGATGAAAATGTTTCTGACCCGCCTGGGCTATGGCTCCAAGGCCGTGATCACTGGCGACGCGACGCAGATCGATCTTCCCGCGGGAAAACCTTCAGGCCTGAAGGAAGCCTGGCGCATCTTGAAGGGTGTCCCTGGCATTCGTTTCGTCACTTTCACCGAAAAAGACGTGGCGCGCCATCACCTGGTGCAAGAAATCATCGCCGCCTATGAGCGCGACGACAATCAGACCGCGGCGCGGAATATTTTGGAAAAGGCCTGAGGTTCGGCGCGCAATTCGTTGTTCGTGTCGGTGGCTCGTGTTCGCAACCCGAGCACGGGTCACGAGAACGATGATCTTCGAGGCGATTGAGCACGACGAAGCCAATGGGGTCGTTAGCAGCCTTTCACTGAACCGCCTCCAGCGTTACTTTCGCCTGAACCGTCTTTCCTTCGCGCACAAGGGTAACGTTGACGCTGTCTCCGACTTTGTAGCGCTCCAATATGAGAAATAATTCGTTGGGGGATTCGATCTTTTTGCCATCGATCGCCGTGATCACGTCTCCTAATCTCACCCGCCCCGAAGCTTCGCGCCGGGTCGGCCGCAGTCCGGCTTTGGCGGCGGCGCTTCCTTGCACTACCTCGACGACCAAAACCCCCGTCACTCCGAGCCGCTCGGCGATCTGATCTTCGGCGATTTGAATGCCCATTCCCGGCCGCGTCACTTTGCCACTGCGAATGAGCTCCGGCACGATCCGATTGACCGTGTCCACGGGGATGGCGAAGCCAATTCCCGCCGACGCGCCCGATGGACTATAGATCGCGGTATTGACGCCGATCAATCGTCCCGCGCTGTCGAGCAGAGGACCGCCGGAATTGCCCGGATTGATGGCCGCGTCGGTTTGAATGACGCCTTGAATGGGCCGGCGGGTAACGGATTCGATTTCCCTACCGAGCGCGCTGATCACGCCCGTGGTCAGCGATTGATCGAGGCCAAAAGGATTGCCGATGGCGAAGACGCTTTGACCCACCTGCAAGTCTTTCGATGTGCCGACCGGAATGGCGCGGAGCTTGTTCGCCGGCGCGTCGATGCGCAAGACGGCAAGATCTTTATCCGGCGCCACCCCGACACGGCGCGCTTTCCAGTTGGACTGATCGGCGAGCGTGACTTGCGCGGCATCGGCGTTTTGAATTACGTGGAAGTTGGTGATGATGTTGCCGCTGTTGTCCCAAATAAATCCGGAGCCGGTGCCTTCGGGAATCTGGTAGAGATTGAGCGTGAATAGATCGCGCTGCACCGCGATCGCCGTGATATGAACCACCGACGGCGAAGCCTCGCGGAATAGCGCGATCGTCGATTTCTCGCCGGCCGACAGCTCACCGCGCGCGGCAATATTGCGCGGTGCGGCGCGCGGATCATTCAACGATGCGCCGCCGAGCCAAGATTGTTTGACGAGCAAGATCGCGAGAACGGCAAGCGCCGACACTGACCAAGCAATAGTTTTCAAGCGAGGCCCTGGTTCATTCTGTGGTTGATGGGACATGGACTCTCCTTGGCCAAATCGCTAACGCCTAATAAACTATTGGAGGAAGTTAGGGATGCCGGGGCTGCTTGTCAAGTGAGTTGACAGCCGGCATGGCCGTACTTAACTTTTTACCATCTTAGTAATAACCCTAAAAGGAGGGGCTTTTTATGGAACTAGTAAGATGGGAACCGTTCGAGGGTGTGAACAGAATTCAGTCCCGGATCAATGATTTGTTCGACGACACGTTCGGTCGGACACGGGCGCAACAGAGTGTCGCCACTGGAGTCTGGTATCCTCCTGTGGACATTCTGGAAAGTAAGGATTCGTATCTCATTCGCGCCGAGCTGCCAGGGATGAGAAACGAGGACCTCAAAACTGAAGTGAACGACGGGACATTGACACTCAGTGGCGAGAGAAAGTTTGAAGATGCGGCCAATGGCGTCGAGTACCACCGGGTCGAGCGGGTTGCAGGTAAATTTTCTCGATCCTTCTACCTGCCGCAAACCGTGAAACACGATGGCATCAAAGCGACCTATCGGGACGGGATACTTGAAATACAAGTTCCCAAAGCCGACGAGGCCAAGCCACGACAGATCGCAATAAGCCTGAACTGATTCGCGTCAAATAGAGCAGCAACATTGGAGGGGGGAAGCAGGATTGCTTCCCCTTTCTTTTTCGTTGAGTCATGATTTGGACGCAAAAAAAGGGCGCCTGATGTCTCAGGCGCCCTTTCTGTTTCACACGGTCGATTAAACGGCTTAGTAATCGTCGTGATCGTGCGGCATCGCCGGCATGTCTTTCTTTTTCTCCGGCTTATCGGCGATCATCGCCTCGGTTGTAATCATCAATCCGGCAACCGACGCGGCATTCTGCAGCGCGATGCGGACCACTTTGGTTGGGTCCACGATTCCCGCCTTGACGAGATCCTCAAATTCCTCGGTGGCGGCATTGAAACCGAAAGCGCCCTTGCCGTTCTTGACCTTGTCTAAAACCACAGAGCCCTCTGCGCCGGCGTTGTCGGCGATCCAACGGAGCGGTTCCTCAAGAGCTTTTTGGACGATGCGAACCCCAACCTTTTCGTCCTCGGAGACGCGGAGATTGCCGAGTCCGGCAGAGGCACGAATCAGAGCGACTCCTCCACCAGGGACGATACCTTCTTCAACAGCGGCGCGGGTCGCGTGAAGGGCATCCTCGACGCGGGCCTTTTTCTCCTTCATTTCCACTTCCGTGGCCGCCCCCACTTTAACGACAGCGACACCACCGGCCAACTTCGCTAACCGCTCTTGCAACTTCTCACGATCGTAATCCGAGGTCGTTTCCTCGATCTGTGCGCGGAGCTGGGTGATGCGCCCCTCGATGCCGGACTTTTTGCCAGCGCCTTCGACGATGGTCGTGTTGTCCTTATCAATAATTATCCTCTTGGCGCGGCCGAGGTCTTTCAAGGTGACGTTTTCTAGTTTGATTCCCAACTCCTCGGCAATCATTTTGCCATCGGTCAAAATGGCGATATCTTCCAACATCGCCTTGCGCCGGTCGCCGAAGCCGGGGGCCTTTACAGCTACGACCTTCAAAGTACCTCGAAGTTTGTTGACCACCAGGGTCGCCAAAGCCTCTCCTTCTACTTCTTCCGCAATAATGAGTAGTGGCTTGCCGGTCTTGGCAACATTTTCCAAGACAGGCAGGAGATCTTTCATGTTGGAGATCTTCTTTTCGTGGTTCAAGAGATAAGCGTCCTCATAGACGCACTCCATCCGTTCCGGATCGGTAACAAAGTAGGGAGAAAGATAGCCCCGATCAAACCGCATACCTTCAACAAGATCGAGGGTTGTTTCCAGGCCTTTGGCTTCCTCAACCGTGATCACGCCCTCTTTTCCGACCTTGTCCATAGCCTCGGCCAGAATGTCGCCGATGGTCTTGTCGTTATTGGCTGAGATGGTCCCAACCTGGGCGATCTCGTCCCTGTCGCGGGTGGGTTTGGACATGGATTTGAGCTCATCCACCACTTTTTCGACCGCCTTATCGATACCGCGTTTGATGCTCATGGGGTCATGCCCGGCAGCGACCAATTTTAAGCCCTCGCCGAAGATCGCGCGGGAAAGAACCGTCGCCGTCGTGGTACCGTCACCGGCCACATCCGAGGTCTTGCTCGCAACCTCCTTGACCATCTGGGCGCCCATGTTCTCGAATTTGTCCTCGAGCTGGATCTCTTTGGCCACCGTAACCCCGTCTTTCGTGATCGTCGGCGCGCCCCATGATTTTTCCAGGCACACGTTGCGTCCCCGGGGGCCCAACGTGACCGTAACCGCATCAGCCAATAAGTTCACACCGCGAAGCACCTTGCTCCGGGCGTCCTCGCTAAAGCGAATGTCTTTCGCAGCCATGTTATCTATACCTCCTTATTCAATGACGCCCAGGATGTCATCTTCCTTCATGATGAGATGCTCTTCGCCATCAAGTTTGATTTCAGTGCCCGAGTATTTTCCGAAAAGGATCTTATCCCCAGCCTTAACACCCAACGGGATAATTTTCCCATCTTCATATCTGCCAGGGCCGACCGCCACAACTTTACCTTCCTGCGGCTTCTCCTTGGCGGTATCCGGGATGATGATACCTCCCTTGGTTTTCTCCCCTTCCTCTGTGCGCTTAACGATCACCCTGTCATGCAGGGGACGAAACTTTATCGCCATACGAACCTCCTCAAATAAAACGTAGATTTACATTCCCAAACCAACTATTGGATGCAGCAAATTTAATCTCGTGGGGCCGATCGTCAAGGGGGGAAGGCGAAAAAAATCAAGGATTACTACCTTTTGTTTCCATCGCGCTTATAGGGAGGATCGGCGATGGTTCTCAGGTAGGCGACGATATCGCGGATTTGCCTTTCGTTAAAAGAGCTTCCCCACGCCGGCATGAAGCTGGACTTGCCCACTGCGCTCCCGCCCTTTGATATGACATCGGTCAAGAACTTATCAGAAAGCTGATTCATGACCGCCCCATTGGTATGGTCCGCCGGTTTAACCGGAAACGACTGGGCGGCCATGCCATCCCCCTTGCCCTTTTCGCCGTGGCATGCTGTGCAATACGTTACATAGAGCTTTCTACCTTCTCCGCGATTCTGTGCCCCCGCCGTGTCGATGCTAATGCTGGAAAGCGCCAGGAATCCGAGAAGCGAGACGATCCGGTGAATCAAATCTAGACCACTTTCTATTTTAGAGTCTTTCCCTATACCAGATTAGAGAGCGAAACGAAACCAGACCGGTTAAACCAGCACCGTCCGTCTTAACGGGCGCTATCCATCGCGCAGAAAGAGTGATAAGAATTCCGGCTCAGGCAATCGACCACATTTCGGAGGACTGTATGATCAAGATCTGGGGCAGAACGGATTCATCCAACGTGCAAAAGGTGCTGTGGTGTTGCGGCGAGTTGGGAGTCGAATTCGACCGAACCGATCTGGGCGGCAAATTCGGCGGCAACAAGGAAAAACCGTATTTAGACATGAATCCCAACGGACTCGTACCGACGATTCAGGACGGAGACTTCATTCTTTGGGAATCGAACAGCATTATGCGCTATCTTAATGAGAAATACGGCCAGAGCAGACTGCTGCCATCGACTGTCGAAGGCCGGGCCAACGCCAACCGATGGATGGATTGGCAATTGTCGGCGTTGAATCCCTCCATCGTGCCGCTGTTTTCGAACCTCATCCGCACGCCGGCGGATAAACGCGATCCCAAAGTCGTTCAAGCCGCATTGGACAAAACCAGCGCCGCTTGGCAAATGGTCGAGAATCAGCTTACGCACGGCGCGTTTGTCGCCGGCGATCATTTGTCCCTGGGAGACATTCCCCTCGGCGTGTGGGCCTATCGCTGGTTCAATCTGCCCATCCAACGGCCGAAATTCCCCAGACTGGATGCTTGGTACCAACGGCTGCGCGAACGCCCGCCGTACCAGAAGCACATCATGATTCCCGTGACATGAGCCCTTTCTGACTTCATTTGAAGCAACCGCGCGAACAGAACGTAACGAAACTTTTTGAAGACGGGGCGGCGAGAACGGGCAGCTAGGCGATTTTGCCACCCTCAGCCAAGCGCATCACCGCGTCGACGATTTGATCGACGTCGGGTATCATCGCGTCAACCAGCGGCGGGCTGTGCGGCGGAGGAATCGGCTGGGCGCCGATTCTCACCACGGGTCCTTTGAGATCGGAAAACAAACGGCGCCAAAGAGCGCAGATCGACGATCTCGATATCGATGCCCTTTTGCTTCAGCAGATCGGCAGCGGCGTCGGCCTTCAGTACCATGCCGCCGCAAGTTACGATCGTGAGATCCTTACCTGCGCGGCGCACCACAGCCTTGCCGATGGGCACCAGGTATTCGCCCTCCGGGACGGGTCCGCGTACGCCGTAAAGATAGTGGCTCTCGAAGCAGAGCACGGGATTGGGATCGCGAATCGCGGACAGCAGCAAGCCCTTCGCGTCCGCCGGCGTCGTCGGCATGATAATTTTCAGTCCGGGAAAATGGATGAACGCTCCGTGATTGCAGCTCGAATGGCTCGGCCCGCCGCCCGGCCGGGTGGCGAATTTGTTGCGCACGACCAGCGGCACGTTGACTCGCCCGCCGGTCATATAATGGTAGCGCGCCGCGTGGCTGGCGAGCTGGTCCATGGCGAGCGGTAAGAGATCGCAAAACTGGATTTCCACGACGGGCCGCATGCCGTTGATCGCCGCGCCGACGGCAAGTCCGATCATCCCCGCCTCCGAGATCGGCGTGTCGAGCACCCGGCTCTCACCGAACTCTTGCAGTAAGCCTCGGGTGACGCCGTAAGCGCCGCCGAAAAGCGCCACGTCCTCGCCCATGACGAAGACCCGATTGTCGCGGGCCATCTCGTAGCGCAACGTCTCGCGCAGCGCCTCCTGCATGCGCAGCTCTTTCACCGCGCCTTGAGTTTCTCCCGCGCTCATCGGCTTAGCCATCGGCCACCTCCGTCACAGCGTAAACGCCGCTCAAGTCCACTTCTTTCTTCGGCAGCGGCGCCGCTTCCGCTCGCTTCGCCACTTCGTCCAGCTCCGCGTAGACATCTGCCGACATCTTCGCGAATTCCTGCTCGGTCAGATGACCTTCTTGGATTAACTTTTCTTTTAGTTTTTTGATCGGACACTTCTGCTTCCAAGCCTCGACCTCTTCCTTTGAACGGTAGCCGGTGCCCGGATCGCCGCCGAAGTGGCCGTCCCAGCGGTAGGTGACGCATTCGAGAAACGTCGCGCCGCCGCTGCCGCGTCCTTTAGCCGCCGCCGCTTGAGTCGCCTCGCAAACCGCTTCGACGTCGTTGCCGTCGATGGTTTTGCCTTCGAAGCCATAGGCTTGTCCGCGCACCGACAACTGCTTTACCGCGGTGCTCTTCTCCAAACTGACCGTCATCGCGTATTGATTGTTCTCGCATACATAGATCACCGGGAGTTTCCACACCCCCGCCATATTCATCGCCTCATGCACCACGCCCTGATTGGCCGCGCCGTCGCCGAAGAAGCTGACGACGACTTCCTTTGAGCCGCGCACCTTCGCGGCGAGCGCCGCGCCGGTGGCCGTGGGCACCGTGCCACCAACGGTGCCGGTGTTGCCGAGAAAGCCAAAGGCTAGGTCGCCCATGTGCATCTTGCCGCCGCGCCCTTTTGAATAGCCGTCCGCTCTGCCCATGCACTCGCAGAGCAGCGTGTACAGATCGGCGCCTTTGGCGATCAGATGGCCCGTGCCGCGGTGATAGCTGGCAATCAGGTCCGTCGCCTGCAAAGCCGAACAGACGCCCACTGCGATCGCCTCTTGGCCGCGATAGGAATGGGTACTGCCGAACATAGCTTTTCGCTGATAAAGCTCCTCCAGCTTCTCTTCGAACGCGCGGATTAATATCATCTGCCGCAGCATCGCTTTTCTCTTCGCCTGATCCAGCATGGGCCCTCCTTCTCGCGGAGCGGTGTAGTAAAACGCGTTCGCTTTTCCGCTCGTCGCTCGTCTCTAGTTAGTTGTACTTGGTCGCGATTGTCAAGCCGATCCCGGCTTGACGCAACCGAATGCTCCACCTCCAAAAGGCACAACCACTCCGGCGGCGCACCGCTAGCGGATTGCTGTCTAATATTGGACAGCTTTGAAAAGATTTACCGCGTAGCAAGAGCCGCCAACGAGCGAAAACTTATCAGCTTTTGTTGTTTTTCATCGTACAAGGCTAGGCCTAGCGACTTGATGCTCGTTCGGATAGTCACGGGCTTGATTGCGTGAAAGGCGGGAGTGTCATCGTGGCAGCGTTGCAGGTTGTAATTGGGAATGCTTGGTCGAACATGGTGAATGTGATGCAGTCCGATGTTGCCTGTGAACCATTGCAGGATTGTCGGCAGCTTGAAATAAGAACTACCCTCCAGCGCCACTTTCATCGGATCCCAAGATTCGTGGCGCGACCAGTAGACGCTCTCAAATTGATGCTGGATATAGAACAGCCACAAGCCAAGGCTGGCGCCGATCAATATGACGGGCAACTGAATCAAGAGATAGGTCTGAAAACCGATCGTCAAGCTCGCCGTTCCGACAATGACCAAGAGCGCCACGTTGGTGAGGAACACGCTCCGTCGCTCCCTCTTTCCCGCACCCTTGGTAGCAAACCTCTGGAAGAATAAAAACAAAAGTGCTGCACCCGGACCAAACAAGACAAAGGGATTCCGATAGATCCGGTACACGAGGCGTTTTCGCGGGGGCGCTGCCAAATACTCTGCTGTCGTCATCGTCCAAATATCGCCGACTCCCCGACGATCCAGGTCCCCGGCCGTGGCATGATGTAAGTTGTGAGCATGCCTCCAGTCCGCAAACGGTGTGAAAGTCAAAATACCTGAAACATAGCCCAGGATTGTGTTCGTCCGGCGCGAGGCAAAGAAAGAACCATGACAGCAATCGTGGAAAAGGATAAAAATGCGTACCATGAAGCCTGCCGCCACCACTGCCAACACCAGTGTGATCCAATAGGGATACTCCTGTTGAACCGTATGGATGCTGAGATCCGAATACGCGTACTTACCGATAGCCTGATACCAAACCGGTTTGGACATTTTCAGTTTACTAGATCCTGCATCAGCGAGCATTAAGTACCTCGGGAGTGAAAAACCTACGTCGAGAATTGGTTTGACGATATGCCGACGAAGAAGGGATTGTTGTCTAATATTGGACGGTCTTAAAAATAGAATCTTCAGGTTTTTTTGTGTGGCTGACCGCAGATCCGCCAAAGGACGGATCAGCCACAATTTTCAAGGCTGAGGCGCGTCCCTCGACAGGCTCGGGACGTGGTGAGCCCGCTGAACCACGGAGGACGTGGAGGAAATTGAATGAGGATATCATCTTGGGGAAACCCTCGGCGAACTCCGCGCCTCTGTGGTGAATACTTTTCCAGAATAAACCGGAACAACCTAAAAAGAAAGGGCGCGTAGCTCGGCGATGGGTAGAGCCGCACTAGGCGATCTGAGTCAGATAGTCGGTGAGTTTCTTCTCTTTTATGATGAGAAACCGATCTTCATTCGTCTCGATCAGCCCAAGGTTATGAAATCGCTGCATAAATAGACTGACTCGTGGCCGCGTCGTTCCCACCATCTCGGAGAGTTCTTCATGGGAAATCTTCAGCTCGATGCGAATGCTGCGCGGGTCCGTCTTACCCATGGTGCGGGCCAATTGTAACAGCGTCTGGCCCAGCCGCTGTTCGCTATCCACCGTCACCAGATTGGCGATGACCTGCTGTTGGTCGGCAATGCGCACCGCCAGGTAGCGCACGAATCCCTCAAACAACGAGTCGCGGCTTAGCCGCGCAAAGAACTGAGCGCAAGGTATTTGTTTCAAGGTCGTTGCTTTCATCGCCGTCGCCGTTTCCAGCCGTGCGCCCAATCCGGATAAACATAGCTCACCGAAGATGTCTCCCCCGCCATGGATGGCAAGGAGGCACTCCTTGCCTTCGGAGGAGAGCATGAGCAGTTTGATCTGGCCACTCTCGATGAAGTAGACCATCTCGTCCTGATCGCCGCAGGTGTAGACGTTGGCGTGTCTGGCAATCTTGATAGCGCGAGAATTCATGGTCTCGCGCTGCAACGAATCGCGCAATTGCTGTTTGAACTCGTCGGCTTGAGGAGTCTGTTGAATCGTCATCATGTCTCCTTTCGATGCCCACAATGATTATAACAACAGTCTGCTTACTCAGGGGGCTTGGCCGATCGATTATTATTGGCGTCGCAATACCACGACGGCTGAATCACTGTTGATATACTATCTTGTTGCCTGGGCTATGTCTACACGCGCGCGGCTCACGGGCAGTTGCTCAGCCCGGGAGCCCGCACGGTAGGTGAAGGCAAAAGACATGGTGAGGAAAAAGTCCTTAATCAAGCTGGTGGTGAGTTTCCCAAGATCAATGCTCCATATCCTCATACCGCTTAATTGTTCCAGGGTGTTGCCCCAGAACCGCTGTAGCGGCTCGCGCGAGTAGAGCGCGCGATTGCTCAAGGCGTCAAACTTAGCGTAAACAAGCCAGAATTTTGACGGCAGGCTTTGCTGCAGACGTGCGTACACCTGCTGCCATTCCTGAATCCTGCTTCCCAGCCGGATGCTCCCGTGGATACGAACCATCTCATCGACCCATCCGCGGGCAGCCTCCCCCTCTCGGGTCAGGTGGCGCCGCACTTCCTGCAATCGCGATTGCAGGCCCTCCCATTGTCGCAGAAAGGCATTCAGATCTTTTCGCGCGGTAAGTATCTTTGCGGAAAGCTCTTCAAAGGGATCCAATAGGGCCTTGGCCTTAGCGGGGAGCGTCGACTTGGCGTCGTTGTAGGCCTTTTGCCACTCTGCGATCTTGAGCGCCTGCCAAATCTCTCCTTGAATTCGCTGCGCCTCGGCGAGCCATTTTTCTTCTTTTTCGCTCTTGTTGCGCGACTGGAGCCATACCTCTTCCATCTCTTTGAGAAATTTCGCCCACAGGGCGAAGAGATGGAGGACTTCTTTGGCGCGTTTCCAGAGGTGGACAAGGAGGGAATCCACAGCGAAGCCAGGTCTCCGCAATAGCCGGTCTTTTAGTCTGAAGAAGCCGGCAATCATCGGGTGCTCTGCCTCGATGAGCGCGGCATTTTTATACCAGAAAAAGATCGACATGAGATTCCAATAAGCCTTAGGGTTATGGTTCCATCGCGACAAGATCTTGATCATGTTCTCTTTGCTGTAGAAGGATTTCCACGCGTCCTGGTAGGCCTGGAACCACTCCTCCGCGGTCATGTTGGGATGCTCGATGGTCGCATGGAAGGAGTCGCGCTTGTTGAAATCTGGATCCATCCACTCACCGCGCTTTTTCATCTCGCGGTGATCATGGGACCCGGGTAGTGGGGTCAACATAAAAAAGGATGCCTGATCCGGCCCAATGACATCCATGAGATAGCGGATGTCCTGCGGCACTTGCTCTTTGGTGTCGAAGGGAAGTCCGACAATGTAGCCGGTATGGACAACGATGCCGGCGTCGTGCCACTCGTTAATGATTTCCTGGTACTCTTCGACGTGATTCTGCCCTTTGCCTTCGGCCTTGAGGTTCTGGGGATTCACGCTCTCCATCCCGATAAAGACCTGGGTACAACCCGCTTCGGCCGAAAGCCGAACGAAATCTTTCGGCTTGCGCGCGAGATCTACCTGCATCATGAAAGAGATCTTGATGCCCGCTTTCCTTAGCTTGATGATTTCTTCGAAGGTCTCGCGCCAGAGTTTCTTGCGGGCAAAATTATCGTCCGTAAAGAAGTAGAAGGAAACTCCGTGTTCGCGATAGTTCCTGCGCAGTAACTCGGCGATACTTTCCGGGCTGCGCTCGCGCATTTTACGGCCTTGGACGTTTATGATGGTGCAAAAGGAGCAGGTGAAAGGGCACCCCCGGGAGGTATCCGCGGTGCCGAATGAGGGTTTGGCAAAGTGCTGCATGGTCTTGGGGCTGATTCGGGGGAGCGGCGCATTGCCGATATCGACAAGGCTTTGCAGGTCTTGAGCGAATGAATAAATGGGCTTTAATCGGCCATGGAGCGCGTCCGCCAGGATCTCCGCCCAGTTCTCCTCGACTTCCCCGGATACGATCGAGATGGATTCCTTACCCAGCTCCTGGATGTCCGGCTCCTGGTCGCTCAGCATGTTGATGGTGCCGCTGGTGTGGAATCCGCCGATGATCACATCGATCCCAGCGGCGCGGAACTGCCGAGCCAGGTCGAAGGCCCTCGGAAACTGATTGGTTTGGACTCCCACCAAGCCCACGACAAGCTCGATAGAAGGACGCCGGCTCCAGCGAATGATTTTTTTTACCGGGAGTTTTTCCGCGGTCTCGTCAAAGGTGACGATCTCAATTCTAAGATTGCCGAAAACCCGACTGTGCTTCACCTCTTCTGTCAAGCCGTGCAGGACGTTGAGCGTGTTGCTCGGGAGCACACCTTTCCAAAAGCGAATCACATAGCCGTCATCGTCGTACTTGGAGGGTTTGATCAGAACAATGCGGAATTTCTTAAACGGCAGCTCTGGCGTCGGCTCATTGGTCGCCTCACGCCCGCTTGTAAATTGGCTTAACATACCTTTTGCGCCTTCCTAAGATCGAATATACACTATTCCAATGTATAATTTTTTCCACTCCACGAGTAAAGCCGTATGCCTTAAATAGCGGCGCTTCTGGCTTTGTTGTGAATCCTTGTTTTCTCTTCAAATTCCGCCGTCCCCCTGTTTCCTCCCCCCTTGCGGGGGAGGACAGAGGTGGGGTATCCCACGACGTTCCTTCCCCCATCCTGACCTTCCCCCGCAAGGGGGGAAGGGAGCCAGAGGCCAACCAAGGCTCGCGGATCTTCATAAGTTCTAAGATGAACGACGGCCAGGAAAAGCAACATGAGCTTCCCCGGATTGATATATTGAGCGTTTATGTCCTTTTCCTTAAAAGTTTCCTTACTTAGCTCTTACCGATCCAAGGATGTGTTCCGTGACGAAAACTACCAGGATGGTAGCAGCCGGTGGAGAAAACTTTGGATTACTTTCCTTGACAATGGTCCGTCTCGTCCATAGCTTATCTAGTAGCGCCCCTAATCTCAGCTCAGTGTAGGCAAATGGCATCGAGGCTCAGATAACATGGCATCGCACGATTGGGATTTCTTGATTTGGCGGCGAGCTAACGATCTGCTCCAGCAGGCAGAGCGGATCCACAGGAATTTCTTACAGGTCGCCGCCGGCGCCCCCTATCGTGCATCGCACGGCAGAACGCCAAGCTGGGAACCTCCCGTTAACGTCGTCGAGACTGACGAAAGCCTCTGGGTGATTTCGGCCCTCCCTGGAGTGGCAGTTGACCGAATGAACGTACGGCTCGAGGGACACGAACTTGTCATCGCCGGCGAACGCCCGCTGCCAAGATGCTGCAGTGAAGGAGAACTGAAGATATGGGAGATCCCGCTCGGCCGTTTTGAGCGACGACTCACGCTGGTCGGAGGCGAGAATCCTTTATTGCTGGGAGAGATTTCTCTCCAGGATGGGCTACTCATCATCGAGCTAAGGAAACATTCATGAACGCTGAAGCGACGGAAACCCCTAAATCCAAACCGCGCCTCAATATCCCTGCTGGAGCATTGGTCATCATACCTTTACGCAACCGGGTGCTCTTTCCCTCCATGATCATGCCGCTCATGGTCCGCCGCCCGGCAAGGCTCCAAGCTGTCGAAGAGGCTGTTCGCCAACAACTGCCGATTGGATTTGTCACCCAACGCGATCCAAACATAGAAGTTCCACAGCCCAAAGACCTGTACGGAGTCGGCACAGCCGCAGACATTCTACGGATGTTTGCTCTGCCGGACGGTCAGCGTCAGATCCTCGTTCAAGGCCGCCGCCGCTTTGAGATCGGCGAATTCCTTGAGACCGATCCCGTCCTCATTGCGCGTGTCACCATGGTGGAAGAACGAATTCCTGAAACCAAGGAGTTCGAGGCGAGAGTCTTACATCTGCGTCAAGAAGCGGCCAGGGCCTTATCGTTATTCCCTGAACCCATGAACGAACTGAGATCGATGATCGAAAGGACTGAAGATTCCCTAACCGTAATCGATATGATCGCGTCCACATTGGACCTTCCGTCCGCCGAGAAGCAGGAAATTCTCGCGATCCTCGACCCGGAGGCGCGCGCCCAAAGGGTTTCGGAAAAATTGGCGCGTCAGATCGAATTGCTGGAACTGAGCAGGAAAATCGGCGATGAAACCAAGGAATCGATGGATAAGTCCCAGCGCCAATATTTCCTGCGCGAGCAATTGAAGGCCATTCAGAAAGAGCTGGGCGAAGAGGATGGGAAAACCGTTGAAGTTGAAGAGCTGCGAAAGAAACTTTACGAGGCAAAAATGCCCCCGGATGTTGAGAAGGAAGCGCTCAGGGAACTGAACCGGTTCGAGCGCATTCCTGAGATGGCGGCTGAACACTCGTTGATCAGGACTTACTTTGACTGGTTGGTGGAACTCCCTTGGAGCATTTTCACCAAGGAAGAGATTGAGCTGCCGAAGGCGCGCGAGATTCTGGACGCCGACCATTATGGTCTTGAAAAAGTGAAAAAGCGCATCATTGAATTTCTCGCTGTTCGCAAGCTCATGCCGCAAGGGAAGAGCCCGATCCTGTGCTTCGTCGGTCCTCCGGGAGTAGGAAAGACCTCTCTCGGACAAAGCATCGCTCGGGCCATGAATCGTAAGTTCGTGCGCCAAAGTCTTGGCGGGGTCCACGATGAGGCGGATATTCGCGGTCATCGGCGTACCTATGTCGGGGCATTGCCAGGTAATATTATTCAAGGGATTAGAAAGGCAGGCAGTAGAAACCCCGTCTTCATGTTGGATGAAGTCGACAAGCTCAGCGCGAGTTTTCAGGGCAACCCATCCGCTGCGTTGCTGGAGGTCCTCGATCCCTCTCAAAATTCAACCTTTCAAGACCATTACCTCGCACTGCCTTTCGATCTAAGCCAGGTTTTGTTCATTGCGACAGCCAACGTGCTCGATACGATTCCGGGCCCGCTTCGTGATCGAATGGAGATCTTGGAATTGCCAGGATACATCGAGGAAGATAAATTGGCCATTGCCAAGGGATACCTCGTACCTCGGCAAATCGCCGAAAACGGTCTCAAGCCCGGAGAGATTAATTTTACCGACAATGCGATTCGGGAAATTATCCGGTCCTACACGCGCGAAGCCGGGGTTCGCCAACTCGAGCGTGAGCTGGGAGCTGTCTGCCGGAGTGTAGCAACGCGCGTCGCGGAGGGATTTAAAGAGACGATAACCGTCAATCAAGAATCTCTCCCTACGTACTTGGGCCCGCAAAAATTCTTCAACGAGATCGCGCTGCGCACCAGCTTGCCTGGAGTGGCTACCGGCTTGGCCTGGACGCCGTTTGGCGGAGACATCTTGTTTGTCGAAGCGACCAAGATGCCGGGAGACGGTAAGTTGCTTTTAACCGGCCAGCTCGGCGATGTGATGAAAGAAAGCGCCCAGGCCGCTTTGAGTCTCGTCAAGTCACGCGCGGACACACTTGGTATCGATCCCGATACCTTCAGGAAGAACGACCTGCACATCCATATCCCCGCGGGAGCTATCCCAAAGGATGGCCCCAGCGCAGGCATCACGCTCTTCGTCGCTCTCGTTTCACTGCTTACGGGACGGCGCATCAGCAAGGATGTCGCCATGACGGGCGAGATCAGTCTGCGCGGCTTAGTACTGCCGGTGGGAGGGATCAAAGAAAAAATGCTGGCAGCCAAGAGAGCTGGTATTTCCTGCGTCTTACTTCCCGATTTGAATCGCAAAGATTTGGAAGAGATTCCCACCTCGGGCCGCGAGGGCATCCGCTTTGAGTTTTTGAAAACGGCCGACGAGGCCTTGCGGCTTGCCCTGGAGCCCGAAGCCCCGGGTGGTTTTTCCCCCGGTGAAAGACTCGCGGCTCGTTCGCTTTCCTGACAAAGGATCTCGCCATCACCCGTCTGATGCTTTCCTCTTAACTTTTCGTTGCCGTTTCATCCTTGGCAAAATATCGCTCGAGGAAAGCGCCCAGCGGACCGCGCGCCGCCTTTCTCAGAATCCCCTCCAGCTCGCCTTTATCCAGCCAAATCCCTTCACAGCTTTCGCAGCGATCTAAGGCAAAATCCATAAACTTATAGCTCTCAAGCTTCCCCGAACACTTTGGACAGTTCACTATCTGTCCTGCCCGCTGGGCCGCTTCAATCTTTTGAAACTCGGCCTTCATCCCCTCAATCAGTTCGTGCTCTTTCGCGGCAAAATAACTATCTTCATTGGAGCGCTCGTCGAAGTTCAGCTTTTCTCCCGAGCGATCCTTTTCGTTCTCCATGGTTTTGCTCTCCTGAATTCTACGGATCAACAACAGCTAACGTGCAATTAGGTGTCGCGTTCGAGGTTCCTCTCATGACTCTCACTCTCCTGTGTGTCTGCGGATTTCTTTTTTTCATTTGTTTCCTTGGCGCTGTCGATGCTCCTCACTTTTAGAATCGCTTGCAAAGCGGGTCTGTCGACGACTTCCTTTTCCAGCAGCAGTTTGGCCAACTCTTCCAGTGCCGCTCGGCGAGAGATTAGTAGATCGCGAGCTCTGGTATGAGAGTCGGTCAGTATTTGTTTTACTTCTTCGTCAATGAGCCGGGCGGTTTCTTCGCTGTACTCTTTGGGACTGTAAGTGGGCACCATCAGGAACGTGGCGGTCCTGGGCCCTTCGAGAGAGACGAAGCCAAGCTTCTCGCTCATGCCGAATTGGGTGATCATCGTCCTGGCAATCTCGGTGGCTCGCTGCAAATCGTTCTGAGCGCCGGTTGATATGTCGCCGAAGACAATCTCCTCCGCTACTCTTCCTCCAAGAAGGACACAGATCCGCGCCAGTAGTTCGGAACGGGTCATGAGATAACGGTCTTCCGTCGGTAGCTGGCTTGTGTAACCCAAGGCGGCGACTCCCCTCGGGATAATGGAGATCTTGGAAACGGGATCAGCCCCAGGCACCAGCTCCGCCACCAGCGCGTGACCCGACTCATGATAGGCGACGACCTTTTTCTCCTTGGGATTGATCACGTGGCTCTTCTTTTGTAGTCCCGCGACCACCCGTTCGATCGCCTCGTCAAATTCCGCCATCTCTATCGACTCCTTGTCCTGACGCGCCGCCAGCAACGCAGCCTCGTTGACGATGTTGGCGAGATCGGCGCCGACGAAGCCCGGGGTTTTGGCCGCCACGATAGCCAGATCCAAATCAGCAGAGAGTTTGACCTTCTTCGCGTGCAGCTGGAGGATTTTCGTGCGTCCCTTGATATCGGGACGATCCACCAGAATTTGCCGGTCAAATCGGCCGGGGCGCAACAGGGCGGCGTCCAAAATCTCCGGCCGGTTGGTGGCGGCCATGATAATGACCCCTTGGTTCGGATCGAACCCATCCATTTCAGCTAACAGCTGATTGAGGGTTTGTTCCCGCTCGTCGTTGCTCGTGAGCATGCTCACTCCCCTGGCCTTTCCAATCGCATCGAGCTCATCGATGAAGATGATGCTGGGGGCATGCTTGACTGCTTGCATAAAAAGATCTCTTACCCGCGCCGCTCCGATACCGACAAACATCTCGACAAAATCGGAACCGGTCAGGCTGAAGAATGGCACACCGGCCTCGCCGGCCACCGCGCGGGCAAGCAGGGTTTTACCCGTACCCGGCGGCCCCACGATCAAAACACCCTTGGGGATACGCCCACCCAATCTTTGATACTTATCCGGATCCTTTAGAAATCCGACAACCTCGGCGACCTCTTCCTCGGCTTCGTCGATCCCCGCGACATCGGCGAATGTTACGCCGGTTTTTTTCTCAATGTAGACTTTCGCCTTGCTCTTGCCAATTTGCATTAAGCCGCCGCCTGCTGACCCCATCTTCTTGCCAATGTAGCTCCACACCAGAAAAAACAGGGCTACTGGAACCACCCAGGATAAAATGGTCGGTAGCCAAGTACTGGTTACCTCTCCCCGGAACGGTACTCTGGCCTTTTCCAGCTCGGCGGTCAGGCCGGGATCTTCTACGCGCACCGCTGCAAACGGGAAAGGTTTTTTGCCTTCGACGATTTCCGGGGGAAGCGTTTTTACTTTCTCCGGCGTGAAAATTTCCTTAACTGCCTCTCCTTTCATGTTGCCTTCAATAGCTGTCTCGCCGATAGCCACATCAGCGATGAGGCCCTTATTGAGCAGTGACTTGAATTGGCTGTAGTGGATAATCTCGACACGGGTACGGCCATAATAGTTCTGGATCATCAGGATCGTGAAAAATGCGAAGATGAAGTACCAAATGGAAAATTGCCGGTGTTTCTTTTCCATAGGTATCCTATTCTTCTTTATCGCTTCGTAACTGGTTCGCAGACCGGCGAGGAACCCTTTCCGAGGCTCCGGCTGACCGGCTTCCTCTGGCGTTTTGGCTGTCTGCAGGATCGACGAGTGCGGGTCTCTCCAGTTTACGAACTTACAAATCGATATTTTCATGAATCAGCGGCTTCCTCTTGTCTATTCGAAAAACTATTGTTCTTGTCAAAGGCCAAATCCCGGCAACCCAAAGGAAAACTTATCTTTTCAACCGCCTCCGGCCTATCTTTGATTTTCCATTTAAACTTACGCCGGCTGGGGAAGGATTGCTGTCCAATATTGGACCATTAGGAAAGAATTGTGGCGCTGTTATAGAAGACCCTGTCAGTGCTCGCATCCACCAACGAATCACAAACCCACGACGTACGAAGGTGTGTGAAAAGCCTGCGGATTTGACGGGGCCGGGAGATCTCGGTCAAGTATCGGAAACGGACGTAATTTTCTTCGGCGACGCGATCGGCGCGAGTAGGCGACTAGACGCGGTCGATCGCCTGTTTGATGGAGTCGAAGTTGAACATCGTGCTCCACGACGCCCCAGCACTTTGCAGGACGGGCGGCGAGTTGTAAATCGAATCGGTCTTGACGGCCACAAGCTTTTTCTTGAGTTCGACCGCCTTCCGGACTTCCCACGCCACCCAGCCGCTGCGGAAGCTTTCTTTGCCGACGATGTACAGGAAGTAACTTGCGTCGCCTATACGCGCGGCGAGTTCCTGTTTGATAGCCGCCGCCCCAGGACTATCGACCGCGATACCGAAGGACTGGTCGTACGACGAGAAATCGAATTCTTTGTTGGCGTCCCACCCAAGCAGCCGATCCTTGGCAGCCTTGTCATTGTCATACTCGTAGCCGATGAACACTTTATTCGTAGCCATGCGCTTTTTCCTTTTCGGCGATGAACTAATGGCAAAAGATCTTATAACCGCAGAGTGAAACCCCATGCCTAGAATTGGTCTAACGTTACGCTGACTCGAAAGGGATTGCTGTCCAATATTGGACAATGTTGAAAAGAACTTTCATTCACCGCGACGATCGATTGCAGTCGCCTCATGTGGTTTTGCGGCACGGCTATCCCGCCTTTTAGCGGCTCAAGTCCGGTCCCTCGTTTAACTTCTCACCATCCATATGAGCTCTTGGAGTCTCAAGCGCATCGGATTGTTCGGATCGGGGTCCTGAATGTCGTCAATTCGCTTAAACCTTTTCTGTAAGTCGTAGCGCAACATCTGTTTCCTTTGCCCGTAAGCAACGATCGATTGCGAACTGCTCGACCAAGTGCGCCCTTTGTCTGCGCTGTAGAGTTTGACACGCTGACCGTAGATCTCGATTTGTTTGATCATGGCATTCTCCTAACCCTTGGTAAGGGTTTGTTGCGACGTGATCGTGCATGTCGCAAGCGAATTGCCGTGCGAGGTTCGGCATCGTCTGGAGTCGGCCGGTTAGGAGTAGAATGACGAGGATAAACAGCACCACCGCGGCGAAGACCGAGGGACCGCAGCCAAACGAGTGATAACCCCAGCGGGGCAGACACTAGCCCGAGAACGATGAGAGCGATACCAATGAGCATTATCTGATTGATACGCATAAGGGCTCCTTCCTTCGTTTTGAAGCCCATATGGCTACCAGTATTAAGAGGTTTAAGTCAGGCTTACTTGAAGACATTCAAATAACCTCAGGAGTAAAACCCCACCCCAAAGTGCTTTAACAGTATACCGGCTCGGCAGGGATTTCTGTCTAATATTGGACGATTTTGAAAGGAATTATCGCGCGGCCCGTACGGCCACGCGGAATCGCTCTCCTCGACCCCTGTGCATGGCTTGCGTCCGTAAACGCCCAGGACTTGCTAAGATCTATGAAAAGTCGGTGGATTTTTCCTCTTGCAACTCTCCACTTCGGCGCTATTCTACCCTGACAATGGCAGAAGGCGATTACTACCAGATCCTCGGCGTCGATCGCGGCGCCTCCCACGAAGAGATCCGCAAGGCGTACCGCAAGCTCGCGCGCAAGTATCACCCGGACCTCAACCCGGGAAATAAGGAAGCCGAAACTAAATTCAAAGATATCTCGGTCGCCCACGATATCCTGAGCGATCCGGCAAAGCGCAAACTCTACGACGAGTTCGGCGAGGCGGGACTCGCGGCCGGTTTCGACGCCGAAAAGACGCGCAGCTACCAACAGTGGCAGCAGCAGTCGGCGCGGGCGGGCGGCGCTTACGAATTCAACATGGACGATCTCGGCGATCTCTTCGGCGATCTGGGTGGTTTCTCCACGGCAGGCGCTAGAACGCGACCGGGTCCGGCGCCCGGTCAGGATATCGAAGCGTCGATGGACATCGATTTTCTCGACGCCGTGCGCGGCTTTCAGACGTCAATAACGCTTCAGCGGCCCGTCCAATGCGATACCTGTCATGGCGCCGGAACCAAACCGGGAACAAAGCCGACCGCGTGCCCCGACTGCCACGGCACCGGCAGCAAGTCGGTGAGTCAGGGACCGCTACAATTTCGCCGCACCTGCCCGCGCTGCATAGGAAGCGGGCAGTTACCGGGAGAACCCTGCGGTGTGTGCCGGGGCACGGGCCGGGTGGTGCGCACCGAGACGATTCGCGTCAATATCCCACCCGGGGCCGAGCCGGGAAAGCGGATTCGCCTGCGCGGAAAAGGCGAGGCGGGTGTACGCGGTGGGCCAGCGGGAGACTTGTACATTGCTCCGCGCATCCGGCCGCACCCGTTTCTCACGCGCTCAGGCAAGGATGTATCCATGGAGCTGCCGATCACGGTTGGCGAGGCGGTGCGTGGCACCATGGTCGAGGTTCCCACGCCGGTCGGAACGATCAAAGTCAAGATTCCGGCGGGCGCGCAGAGCGGCCAGCGCCTGCGCGTCAAAGGCAAGGGAGTTGCCGCCCACGGGCAAAGCCCGGCCGGAGATTTCTATCTGCGGCTCATGGTTCGCGTGCCGAAGGAAAGAGTCGCGCACGATGTCATCGAGAAAATCGACCAGGCCTACGGCGAAGACGTGCGCAAAGACGTGCGGCTGTAGCAGGGGAGGCGAGCGATGCCCCGAAAGTTTCTGCGCATTACCGAGGTCGTTAAGATTTGCGGCGTTGACGAGGAATTCGTCATCCGCTTGGAAAGGGAGAAGGTGATTTACCCGATCGTCCGGCGCAGCCGGAAACTTTACCCCTTGGATCAGGTCGATCGCGTGCGCGTGGCCCGCCTGCTCATCGAAGAAATGGGAGTGAATCTGGAAGGCGCCGAGGTCGCGCTCCACATGCGCGACCAGATGATCGCGATGCAGCGCCAGTTCAACGAACTCTTGCGCCTGCTCGGCCGGGAGTTGAAGAGATAGGAGAAACGATCTGAACGGCATTGAAAGCTAGGGATTGTCATCAATCCATGCTTTCGCCATCTCGGTCATAAACCTTTCCGCATCCTGCCAATTTTCGAACTGAACTAGCGGTCCGGTTATCGTGTGCGATTCTCGCAGACCGTCGGTTCTCCAACTGACGTCAGCCATAGGAATCCAAAATGCAGTGGCTTCGTCGAAGCGTGCGAAGTTGACGATGGAGCGATCTTTGTAGAGCAAGTTGGCCATACGGAAACCTCCCTGTTCGGGCTTCCGGTCCCGCTGACCCGGGTCTTAAGCTCGGACAAAATTCTAAGTTACTCCTTCGCAATCTCCAGATTCAGGCATTGCAATCTTGGCAATCGTTCCCGAATCACCGACTTAAGGCTGACGCCACTTCTCCTTGACGCCAAAAACCGGTTATCTTCTTCTTCCCTGCGGGCGTCTAAAGAAGGACGGCTTGGATTCGTCCTTCGCGCCTCCGGACTGTTTCAGCATCTTCGCAACCCTTTTCCCCATGACATCCACGACGTAGTTGGATAGCAAATGGTCGCGCGTGCTCTTGATCTTTTGCCGCACCGCATTCTTGCGCACGGCATCTTGCCCGGCCACTAGCAAATCGCCGGTCAAAAGAGAAACGGTTCCTTCTCGCCCGCGTGATGACAGCCGAAGAGAGAATCTCCCTTCTTGAGTCTGGTCCATTAAGCTGTACTCAAGCTTTTTATCGATGCTGCGGATAATCCCTCTTAATAGCTCTGCGGTCTGTTTGACCATTTGACGTTCAATCATGGAACCTCCCTTGGTTTCGGCCCGATAAGAGGCTTCCAAGGTTGGCGAATTCCTCGGGGCCTAAAAAAACTTGGAGAAAGAATATCTCTGTCCCGGTGTGCCCGACAGAGAGCGAACGCTAGTATCGCGGAAGTGGAGCCCTATTCCCGGTGAATCGGCGTCAAGCCGGTTCGTTGGTGGAAAAAAGAGGGGCAACCCGACCGATTGCCCCCCTGGTGACTAGCTAACTAACGGAAAGACTACCAGCGATTGCGGCCGCCGTCGCGTCCGCCGCCCCCGCCGTTATCGCGCCGCGCCATAGGCTTGGCTTCATTCACGGTCAGGGTGCGCCCGTCGAGCTGGGTGCCGTTTAGCGACTCGATGGCTTTTTTGGCCTCGTTGCTCGAACTCATCTCCACGAAGCCGAAGCCCCGCGACTGTCCGGTAAACTTATCCGAGATCACGTTGGCCGATTCGACCGTCCCGTGCGCTGAAAAAATTTCCTGCAGTTTCCCTTCGGTTACTGAATAAGGGAGACCGCCAACATATAACTTATTACCCATGTTCTCCTCCTATGAGAGAATGTTTGTGTCTTTGACCCTGAGAATTGGACTGCTAATAGGGCAGAACATGGGAAACTTGATTTCGAAAACCACGCTCTGGTCGGATTGTCCTTTAGGTATCGTTCGCAAGGAGAGACGGATTAGAGGCCTTCAACGCTTGTGTCATCCTCTTTCAGAAGGCCTTTTACTGAAGTAGGAATTTCACTCTACGTGTTAATAGGGATGCTGTCAACCACCAGCGCGCTTTATTTTTTGCGGCGATTCCGTGGAGCCCGACAGGCAAGCCCGTGGTACCTTCCGGTACGGTCGTGGGGCGAAATCCTGGGCAAGAGCCCCAGGCCCAAGGCCGGGGCTCGCGTCGAAGGGTCGATATCTCGACTCTGTAACTATGGGAAGGAACAGGACTATCCTCGGGTTTGCCTGCCCGGCAATAATACTTTTCAAAATTGTTCAATATTAGACAGCAATTGTCGCCGAGTCGGCGCAGCATGAAGAGCGAAAGACCCCGCTCTGGATTTGTCAGTGGTGGGGGGAATTAAACCAGCGTGTTCCAAACTCAAATTTAACGGGGGTGTCTCATGGATTGGGAGAAAATTAAGCTAGGCTCGTGGAGTGCCGCCGGCGGCGCGATCCTCGCCGTGTTCGTTGGATTCAACTTTGGCGGATGGGTTACCGGTGGTGGTGCTGCGGCAATGGCTAAGGAGCTCGCTGCAGATGCCGTCGCCGAGCGCTTGGGATCGATTTGTGTCGCACAGTTAAACCGGGACCCGGACAAGGACAAGAAGCTCATAGAAATGAAGGGAAAGGATTCTTGGGACAAAGGCCGCTATATAGAAAAGCAGAGTTGGGCGATCATGCCGGGTGAGGATAAACCCGATAGTAGGGTTGCCGACGCGTGCGCCAAGCAGCTTGCGGCGAAAACATAATTAGCCGCAGGCAGCAATTGCCGGTCAATTACTAGTTAACGACAACGTGGGCGTAACCGGCCGATTCACACGGACCGGTTGCAAGCCGGCTTGCGCACGTTTGCAAACGGCCGGTGATCGGCAGCGTTAGTGACAACGGGATTGGACGCGATGGGGCGGCTCGGTTCACTCTGAGCTCTGAATTCCTGATGGCCGGCCGACGGGGATTTTTCAACGATCGCTAGCAAGGTCCAGCGAGTGGGAAGAAATTTTAACGCGGTTTCCCAACGGATTTAGTGGCATTGCGCTGGCGAGAAAATGCGACGGCTCCATCTGGATTTCTTTGATCTCCGCCGATCCTTCCTCCCGGCGAGATAGGAAATCACGCTTCGGCTTTTTTCTTTCTCATTCCCCCGGCGACCATCTTGTACTCGAACAGCCGGCATTCGAGCGCGCCGTTGAAAAGCGGCGTGCGCTTGGAGGCGGCGAGGCGGATGAGCTTGGGCAAGCGCATATCGGCGCTGAGAATGTATGCGCGCCAGCCGGCGAAGTTTTTCTTTAGCGCGTCGCCGAGCTTCGGGTAGAATTCCGCGAGCTCCCGCTGCTCGCCGAGGCGCACGCCGTAGGGCGGGTTGGTGACGATGATCCCTTCCTTTGCCGGGGCGGAGATTTCCAGGACGTTTGCCTGCTTTAGGTTCACAGCTCTTTCCAAACCGGCCACCGCAAGATTGGCGCGCGCCGTCTTGAGCGCGTCGGCGGAAAGATCGCTGCCGTAAATCGCCAGCGGCGTCTTGGGCCTTTGCTGGGCCTGGCTTCGTTGCAACAGTTCGCGCCAACGACGCCCATCGAAATTCTTAAATTTCTCGAAAGCGAAATGGCGTCCCAGGCCGGGCGCGATATCGAGGGCCATCAACGCCGCTTCCAGTAAAATCGTCCCGCTGCCGCACATGGGGTCGAGCACGGGTATGCCCGGCTCCCAGCCAGCCAAGCGCAGGATGCCGGCGGCGAGATTTTCTCGTAGCGGCGCCTCGCCGGCGGCGATGCGCTTGCCGCGCTTGAACAGCGGTTCCCCGGTGGTGTCTAGGTAAAGGGTAAAGTCGCGATCCGTCAGATGGGCCTGGATCGAAATATTGGGTTGGTGGGTATCGACGCTGGGACGGCGACCGGTGAGGCGACGAATCTTATCGCAGACCGCGTCTTTGATTTTAAGCGTGACAAAATTGAGGCTCGTGAGCGGACTCTTGGTCGCGGTGACATCGACCCGGATGGTGCGCGCCGCATCAAACCAATCGGTCCACGGCAGCGCGTACGCACGGCGATAAATATCGTCCTCATCGCGATAACGATCGGTTGATACTTGCCAAAGAATCCGGCTCGCAACTCGGCTTGCCAGATTGGCCCGGTAGCAGAGTAAGATATCGCCGCCGAAATGAACCCCGCCGCCTACCGCATGGACCTTTTCCGCGCCAAGTAACCGCAATTCCCCCGCCAGGATTAACTCCAGGCCGCGCGGGCATGTAGCAAAGAATCGTTCCATGATTCATTCCTATAACAGAGCCGGCGGGTTGGTGATAAGAGAAGGCCTGTAAAAAGATCGGCGTGAGCGAACGCTCATGATTTCGCAGGTATTTCAGATTGGTTCTTGGTTTCTTTGGACCGGTCCCCTCCCTTGGCATCCGCCCCCCAATTCGCATAGAATCACGGCAATTTAGTTAGCTAAAGAGGCTCGACTCCTTGCCGCGAATCTTCGACAATATCGACCAGCAACTTCTCCCCGCCCTTCGCGAGACGATAGAGCTGTCTACCCGCTCCGATTTCTGCGTCGGCTATTTTAATCTCCGGGGATGGAAAGAGATCGATTCCTACAGTGAGCCCTGGCCGGGCGGGGACGGGCATTATTGCCGGCTGTTTGCCGGGTAGCATGGTGACTGTTAGGCTAGAAGAAGCTCACGCCTTTTCCAAAATATATGGTTAAAGAATATGAGATCTTGGAAATCAGGCCACCGCCTGGTCTCGAATCATTTTTTGATGGCAAACCTCCGACACTCTGGGGCTTGGGAGAACCGGCCATCTTAGAGCGCAAGCTTCTTGGGATTATTTCTGCTCGACAGATTGATTCTGATCTGGCATTAAAAAGCTCACAGCTCTTGAAACAACTGGCGTTCTTGAAAGAGGTGTCCTTTATAAGCGGGTGGCATTCTCCCCTGGAGGAAGAAGCGCTCAATATCCTTTTAGCCCAAGAAGCCGCGATCGTTTTCTGTGTTCCTAAGAGCCTTAACCGGTTTGTTCCTTGCGCGGGAGTCAAGGATCGAGTGAGCCAGGGCGAAGCGCTATTGCTGACTCACTGCAGTCCAAGAGCGAAGCGAATCAGCAGAGATGCATCCCTTCGACGCAACGAATTGGTTGCAGTTTTGGCAGCGGCTCTGCTGGTTCTGTCCGCGCCGCAAGGGAGTGCCTCGTTGAAGCTCGCCAAATCAGCGCTGCGCTATGGAAAACCTGTATTGACGCCAGAGCACCGTATGAACAAGGAACTTCTTGGCTGCAACGCCTTACCTGCAACATTCGATAACATCCAAGCGGCCCTGCGATAAGAACTATGGCAGCAGCAAAGACACTTGAAGACATCATCGCGGAGCAGGCGCCGATAGTTTGCGAGCAGATTGAAGCGGCCGTCGCGTTTGCCGAGTCGGAAGAAGATCTCCGGATCGAATGCGAGAAGGCTGTCGAGGTTTTTCGCAAAGAAGCGGATCTTCCGGAGCTGAAAGGTCACCATGAGGTAACGATCGGCAAAGGCAGAGCCGACTCGGTCTATGATTACGTTTTCATTGAATACAAAAAGCCCGGCCGGTTGAAGGAGTCGAACGATGCGCCGGGAAACCGCGAGGTCATCAAGCAGCTTCAAGAGCGTGCGAAGGCATTCAAGTCCGAGCTGAAACGAGATCCCAAGGAGCTTTTCGGAGTCGGCACCGACGGGAACTATTTCATCACCGGAAGGTATCGGAACGGCAGGTGGGAAATTAGCCCCGCCAAAACGCGGTCGGTTTATGTTGTAGAGGATTTTCTTCGAAAGTTATCGAGTCTCGGCGTTGCGGGCAAACCGTTCCTTGCCGACTACTTGGCCGGAGATTTCGGGGCCGAAAGTGAGCGCAAGCTTGCACGTGAGGGAATTGAGAAGCTCTACTGGCGAATCCGCGAAGTCGAAAAGAAGGCTGACGAATACCCTAAGGCCAAAGTTCTGTTCGAACAGTGGCGAATTCTCTTTGGCGAGGTCTGCGGGTACGACATCAAGACGCCGAGTAGCAAGATCAAACAGCTTGGGGAATTCTATGGTGTCAAAAAAGACCCGAATCCCGCTGCTTTGCTTTTCGCGGTTCACAGCTACTACGCGCTTTTCATGAAATTCTTGGCGGCAGAGATTGCCACGGTATCTGGATGCGTTGGTCTCGGCAAAACGATCGAGGCGGGAATGATCTGGCAAGCGTTGGCCCAGCGGGGGCAGGCAAAAAGGACCCTGATCATTTGTCCAGCCGGTCTAACGGTTCAATGGCAGGAGGAGATGCAGGATAAGTTCGGACAATTCTTTGAAATTTTCCAGCGTGATTTTCACACGATCAACCCGCGTATCTGGGACCTCAAGGCGTGCGCTATAGCGTCGTTAGATTGTCTAAAGCGCAAGGAGCACAAGGAAAAACTCTTCGAAAATCGCAAGTGGGATCTAATCATCTTTGACGAGGCCCATCGTTTGAGCGCGAGAGATTACGGAGAAACCAAAACGGAGAAGACTCAGAACTACCGGCTCGCCGAGGATCTGAGAGACCACACGGACGCTTTACTCCTGGTAACTGCCACTCCGCACCAGGGCGACGCGACCCATTCACGCTTTCGCCATCTGCTTGGATTGCTGGATGACGAGATCGACTTCGGCGGGCTGGAGGACGGTCAGATCACGCTTTGGAACTACGCCGTCAGAGAACCGAGTGGCAACGGCTATCGGCCATACAAAGAGTACATTCTCCGCACGCCGAAGCTAAACGTGACGGATTCTCAAGGGAGAAAAATCTTCCGCGGACGCGACACCCATGCGCTGCGTTTTCCGATGTTTAAGGACGAGGCGGAGTTTTATAAGGAAGTCAGCCGCTATATCTCTGCCGGTTACCGCATGGTGGAGCATCTCAAGGATCGCAATAAGAAACTAGCCATCGGGTTTGTCCTCACGGTTTTCCAGAAACTAGCTTCCAGCTCGACTCATGCAATCAAGGCGGCTCTTTATGGCCGGAAGATGCGCCTGCAAGACAAATATCGGCGGCTGCCGGATTCCGTTGATCGCTTGGAGTCTCTTCTAGACGAAGCGGATGAGCGTTTCGAAGGCGAGACGGAAGAGAAGGCGGCCTGGAGACTCAAAACCGAGGAGGAATTTGTCAGAGACGAGCTTAAGGATCTCGAACGGCTGATCGCGATGCCGGTGAAACAGGATCGGAAGCTCGTTGAGTTAAAGCAACTGATTAAGCAGGTTTTCAGCGAAAGCGAAAAGGGCGAGAAAGAAAAAATCCTGATCTTTACCGAGTACAGAAAAACTCAGGACCATTTGGTGGAGGAGTTGGAGAAAGCGTCCGGAAAAGGATCGGTTGTAATCATCAACGGCGACATGAAATTGGACCAGAGGAAAACCAGCGTTCAGCGATTCCGAGATAATGACAACGTCCGCTTTATGGTCAGCACCGAGTCGGGAGGCGAGGGGATCAACCTGCAATTCTGCCACGTTCTGGTTAATTACGACCTGCCTTGGAATCCCATGAGAATCGAGCAACGGGTGGGTCGGATTTACCGCTTCGGTCAAACCAAGAGGGTTCAGATCTACAACTTTAGAGGCAAGGAAACCGTGGAGGATAAAATTTACGGCTTTCTGGAGCAAAAGATTGATATCGCGGCGAAGGCTTTGGCGAAGGTCACTGGAGAAGACCCGGAAGACATCAAGACCACGATGCTCGGTCAATTAGAGAGCGAGGTCGATTACAACTCGATCTACAAACGCGCCATCGTCGAGCAGAACATCGAGCAATCCAAAGAAGAGATCGAAGAAGGGGTCAAAAAGGCGCAGCTCGCCTATGAGATAGCCACGAACAGCTTGTTTAGAGATGTTTCGGGTTATTCCTTCGCTAATTACGAAAGGGAACTGAAAGCAGACATCGATCTTGAGGCGTTAAGGGAGCTGACGGAGCGGTTTCTGCAACACCATCACCGCCAGGTGCAAAAGAAAGACGGGCTCGTCGAGTTCCTCACGCCGGAAGACCTACAAGGACCCGGCATTGACGAGCGATTTACCAAAGTGACCTTTGACCGCAAAGCAGCCATAGAGAACCCGGACTTAACATTTTTTGCGCTTGGCCACCCATTTGTGGATAGCATGCTCAAAGCTTGCGGGGACGTGAGCTTTGGCGGTTATTGCACTCGACGATATGTCAAAAACCCGAAAGTAAGCCCGCGTTACGGGTACACGTTTAATTTCATTGTGCGACAACGAATTCACAGGGACGACCACGAAGAGTTTTTGTTTGCGCTGCATCCTATATTCGTCGGGGATGATGGTACGATTGACGACATCGCAGCGAGGGTGTGTTTGGAATCTTATGGCGATTCGCTCAACAGAGAAATTCAGATCCATCTCGGACCCGACGGCGCCTTTGAAATCGCCAAAGGTCGCCTTCAGAAGCAAGTTAAAACTATCTGGGATTGGGAAGAGGACGTAACCTTACTGAATCTCGCTTTAGTCGCCGTTGGGTCGTGAGGGGCCGGTGCCGGGCCGGTGCCTGACTTGCCTTGATTGCCTTACCTAACGATGCGCAAGAATCTACTTGTTCCAGCCTTTCAAATCGTTTCAGCCAAGCAATTTGAGGGATCCGTCCTATGGCGGACAAGCCGTTCCAAACGTTGAAGAGTTGCGGGAGTGATCCGGCGTCTGGCTCTTATTTCCTAACTCTTCTGCCTCAGCTCTAAATCAAAGCGAAGAACATGCTCGCCGATTCGATGGCCGATGAACCTGATCGCTGCATTTTCACTCGCTTCGTTTAAGAAATTCCGGTTATGACTGGGGTCTTGCATAGGAATCGATTCCGCTGAAAAAGTCCAATTCCAAGAATCGGGGAAAAATATTTCGCTCACAGAAGCTCTGTAACGCACGATCGGAGCTTGGTTACTGATTTTCTTCATCCCGAGTTTTCGTGAATAGGGGGTTTTTCAGCGGAATCACAATCTCATCAATCTGTGGTGAGTTCTCGGAGGAAGCGGATGGACCGGCTCAAGTCCTGCGCGCCACAAAACTTTGACCTGCGCCGCGGCGCTGGAGAGAGTTTCCGTGTCTCACCATCACGTTTTGAGAATTCTCAAAACAACAATGTGTCGCCCCGATCGATGCTGATTGCGTAGTTGCGCAATTGCGCAACTACGCAACTATCCCCGGTCGGCGGAATCCTGGACGATTTTGCACGCCGCGCAAGTGTTTGATAGTGTCACCCGCAACGAGGACGCCACTAACGAAGAAAGCCGGCAGAAGGAAGGGTAAATCAAAAGGGTGCTGGCGGCGCACTACGGATTCACGGACGAGGAGTTGGACTTCATCATCAACTACGACATCAAGTACCGGATGGGACAGGACGTGGAAGCTGAAGACGAATGAAATGCGCGGACTCCACGATCCGTAGGTTGATTTCGGGATTAGCTCGCCATGGGGCGATGTGTTATTGATGGGTCTCCTGAGCGTTAGAGGGAGAGATTCGTGTTAAAGAAATTGATCGTTAAGGGTTTTAAGTCGCTGGAGGATGTCGCTGTCGAATTTCCCCGAATGGCGGTGCTTTTTGGTCCCAATGCCGCGGGGAAAAGTAATCTTCTGGACGCGATCCAAGCGCTGTCTCGCATCGGAACAAGCCGGACCCTGTCCGATGCCCTATCGGAACCCATCAGGGGATACCCGATAGAGGCGTTTGCTTTTCCGGCAGGTGGTCTAGCTGCACTGCTCAGTCAAACGAGGGCAAGCTTCTCTCTTGAAACGGTTTTGGATGTGGGAATAGAACATTTTCTTTACAACTATCGTTTTTCGGTTGAGATCCAGCCAGGTTCCGGCAGCGTAAGCGTGCAGGACGAATATCTCGTTACGCTGGGCAAGCGAGGCGAACCAAAAGGAAATCCGTCAATAGAAAGGGTCGAAGATCAGCTCCGAATTCGTCGCAAGAGCAAACCAGCTAATCCCCGGCGGGAAAATGTGGGCCAAAATTATGCGATCCTGTCAGACCCACGATGGAGTGGAGTTGAATACCGTGCCATCGAACGCTGTCGTAACGAGCTTTCAGGATGGCGTACTTATTACCTCGATCCGCGCGTGGCCATGCGTTCGGCTCGTCCACCTTCAGATGTGAGGGACATAGGAGTTTTGGGAGAAGATATCGCACCATTCTTATACCGTCTGCGTGCAGAACAGCCGAAGCGTTTTGATGCCGTCAAACGGACACTCCGTTCCTTGATCCCGAGCGTGGAGGACCTGACAGTTGATCTGGACAAGAAGCGCGGCACACTGGACATTCTGGTTCGGCAGGGCGGAAAGGAATTCTCATCACGCATAGTCTCTGAAGGGACCCTTCGCGTGCTCGCGCTCTGCGCGCTAACGGTGAACCCTTGGAGCGGTTCACTTCTCGCCTTCGAAGAGCCAGAGAACGGAGTTCACCCGCGACGTCTTGAGCTAATCGTGCAGCTCCTATCGTCCCTCGCAGTTGACTCTGGCCGCCAAATCGTTGTTACGACTCACTCGCCTCTGTTCTGCGACGCGGTTCTGAAACTTGCGAAGCAGCAACCGAAGGAAATCGCTTTGCTCAGAGTTCGCCAGGGCGGTCAAGGCACGGAGATAGTGCCGTTTAGCGTTAGTGCCCCCCTCTTTAAGGACCTGGAGATCGCCGAGGCACTAACAACTGGGACAGAAGACGGACTCTTCGAAAGCCTGATCCTTCGGGGAATGATTGATGAGTAGCCCGCTGACTGTGGATCTTTTTGCCGAAGATCGCGCTCATGAAGAGTTTCTGCGAGCTATGCTTAACAGAATCTCCGACGAACAAGAGAGATACCTCACCGTTCGCGTGCGCTCGGCGAGGGGAGGCCACCCGCGGGTTCTTGAAGAATTGTCGTTGTATCAAAAGAGCGTCTTGAAAGCTCCGGAGAGTTTGTCGATGCCGGACCTGCTTTTCATTGCTATCGATGCCAACTGTAAGCGTTGGAATAGAGCGAGAAGGGATATTCAAGGAACAATCCAGTCCCAATTCGCGGCGCGCGCAATTGTGGCTTGTCCGGACCCCCATATCGAACGTTGGTATCTCGCAGACCCAGACTCCTTTGCGCAGGTTGTTGGAGTCCGCCCCAAGGTTGGAAAGAGAAAATGCGAAAGAGATCGATACAAGGCGATTCTTTCGAAAGCCATTGTCGATGCCGGGCATCCAGCAACGCTAGGAGGAATCGAGTTCGCTCGGGAGTTAGTTGCCGCTATGGATCTCTATCGGGCCGGAAAAGCCGAAGGGAGCCTCAAACATTTTCTTGACGAAACCATTGCTCGCGTTAAGACCCTTTGAAAACCCAAACCAGCAGCAGTCGCGCGGAACGGAAGAACTTCCTGCACAAGAACGAATGGGAATAAGTCCAATTCAGGTCGCGACACTGACGTCATCGCAAGCTCGTTGGCCTCGCGGGCTTGCTAATAGGCTACGTCGTGATGTTCCTTCTCGACTCTGGGCCATCGGAAGCCCTGAAATTCTCGATGAGAAGAAGGTCGGCCTGTTTTGCTCGGTTCGTTGTCCAGGTGATGCCATTCTCGACGCTTACGACAGCGCCCGGAAGCTACGTGATGAAGGCGTGACTGTCGTTAGTGGCTTTCACTCTCCCGTAGAAAAGGAATGCCTGCGAATTCTGCTGCGAGGGAAACAACCAATCATCATGTGCTTGGCACGGGCGTTAGAAAAGATTCGCCTGCCGGCTGACTGGCGCAGCGCTGTGGAAGCCGGCCGCTTATTGCTTATTTCACCGTTCGAGAAGCGGCCACGGCGTCCGACAAAGGAGGCCTCCCAGCGTCGCAACGAAATCGTCGCCGCGCTGTCGGATGAGGTTCTAATCATACACGCCGAATCAGGCGGCAGCGTAGCGCGAATCTCGCAGATGGTTGAACATTGGAAAGTGCCCAAACTCAATCTACCGAACAACGGAGGTAAGTCCTCTTAAGCTGCCGCGTTGCCTGGGGTGAAGGAAACCAAATTCATGCTCAGCGAAACTAATCATGTGGCGGCCGCGCGATACGGGTTTACGGACGAGGAGTTGGACTTTCCTTTGTCGAAGCTCAGGACGGGCACCCATCCTACGGCTACAAACTCTGTCAAAGTCTCACCTGCCCACTCGGCAACGCGAGTCATAGATTCACGCTCGGGGCGTCGATCGAGAGTCGGCCAAGCTCGCTGCGATTTTAATCCGCTCTCTTACTTTCACCGACGCGACGTGTTAAGGTTAACACCATGATTAAAGAAGAAAAGGCAACAAGATCCGAAATTTTTCACCATCTCTCGCAGGTTTACGACGTTTCTCGCATCAACCCGGTACCACGACTGGGCCCGCAGCGGTAGTTTCTCTCTAAGTCTCCCAACAACTATCTCGCCTTTTGGCCAATCGCCGCAGTGAAGCGGCGTGAATCCTAGGGTGCTTGTTAGTTTGAAAAAGGGCCGCACCTTAAGGGCTTTGCCCGAGGGTTTAAGCGATTTTCGCTTCCAGCCCGACGGTATGGCCCGTTTTTTTTCGACCCCATAGCCGGTGGTCACGCAGAAAATCCACCAGGATTGGGGTGGGTACTATGTGTAAGAGTCATAAAAATAGAAAGCAGGTCCGTGTCTAACCGTAAAAAAGGCTTCAATTTACTCATCCGCGCTCTGGGTTCAAGAAATTACCGCCTATATTTCTTTGGACAGGCGGTGTCCTTGATCGGCACCTGGATGCAACAGATAGCCATGAGATGGCTGGTGTATCGCTTGACCAAGTCCGAGTTATTGTTGGGCGTAGTGGGATTTGCCAGCGATATCCCGGTATTTTTTCTGGTGCCTTTTGCCGGCGTGCTCGCCGATAAATTCAAACGCCAGCGCATCTTGGCGATAACGCAAGGGCTGGCGGCGCTGCAAGCATTTATCCTGGCGGTTTTGGTCATCACGGACCAAGCGGCGGTTTGGCATGTCGTGGTGCTCGGCGCGTTATTGGGCGTCATCAACGCCTTCGACATACCCGCCCGCCAAGCCTTCTTGGTGGAGGTGGTCGAGAACAAGGAGGACTTAGGCAATGCCATCGCGCTGAACTCGTTCATCTTCAATGGCGCATTGCTGATCGGCCCCGTCATGGCGGGTGTTCTGATCGCCTTTTTCGGCGAAGGACTCTGCTTGATTCTGAACGGTGTAAGCTACCTTGCCCTTATAGGCGCGCTCCTTCTTATGAAAATTCCAGAGAGAAAAACGACTTCAGGAAATATTCAATTAGGGCGCGGGATCCTCGAAGGCGCAACCTACGCGTTTCGCTCAGTGCCCATCAGATCGATTCTACTGCTGGTCGCCCTGGTGAGTTTTATGGGGGTTTCCTACATGCTGCTCATGCCGGTATTCGCCGAAGATGTTTTGCACGGCGGTCCACAAGCATTTGGCTACCTCATGTCGGCAACCGGCATTGGTGCTCTGGCTGGGGCCGTTTTCCTGGCCTCGCGAAGGAATATTTTAGGGTTAGGAAAAGTGATTGTTATCTCGGGTATAATGTACGGCATTGGACTTTTTGCCTTGTCGTTGTCGCATCATCTAATCTTGTCTTTGGTCATTGCCGTGGCGGTTGGTTTTTCCTTGATGATGCAGATGGCTTCCAGCAACACGATCCTGCAGACAATCGTCGATGACCGGAAACGCGGTCGCGTGATCAGCCTCTTTGTGATGGCGCGCCGCGGCGTCGAATCGTTCGGCAGTTTAGTGGCCGGCGTAGTGGCACATCGGTTCGGCACGCCGGACACGTTGATGATCGGTGGCATCGTTTGCTTGCTCGCCTCGGTAGCCTTCGCCACGAAATTATCGATGATACGAGAAACCAGCCGTGCCTTTTATAAGGATATGAAGGATGCGAAATCAGACGCTAAACCCGTTCCGGTAGTTAGAGTAATTAATGAGCTGCCGGTGGGCGCGCCAAATCCATAGAGGCACGAAGCAAACGGTTATCCATCCAATGGCTATAAAATCGTCGGCCCGTGTTGAAAAGCAGGCTCTGCCGGGTTGGGATTTTCTCTCTCAACCTTGCTCTCGGTCCTCGCCTTCTCGTCCCTGCGCTCCATCCGGCGCGCCGCCTTCTTCTGCTGCTTCTCTTTCCGGGCCATTTCCTTCTGCCGTTTCTTAAATGTTTCACTTGCCATAAACGCTCCTTTTCAGTTGGTTAACGTTCGTTTGGCTGTTGGCGAAAACCCAGCGCCATCAAACCAAGCGCGAGAATCATTCTGTGGCACGCGGCTAAGACCGAATTCGGACCGTGCCGGCCGATCGCTTCACTGCTTTCTTCGCGCTTTGAGAGCCTGGTCGATGTATTCTTCGGCGGCGCTCATCTAGGAAAGATTTCTCTCTTCGTTCGAAATGACAATGCTCTTCCTTGGCGCCTTTGCGCCTTTGCGGGAGACATGGTTTTTCCGATCTCGTCTTCGTTTCCGACGAAGCGCGAGAATCATTCTGTGGCACGCGGCTAAGACCGAATTCGGACCGTGCCGGCCGATCGCTTCACTGCTTTCTTCGCGCTTTGAGAGCCTGGTCGATGTATTCTTCGGCGGCGCTCCTTGTCTCTCCCATCACTTCGGAGATCTCGCAAATCAAAAACCTTTTCGCTCGGTCCAGCGTCTCCCGTTCGCGCGGCGATAGCGCCTTGGTCTCGTTTAGCTCAGTCAGCGACTCAACGACCGCCGCCAAGTCGAATGGCGACCCGGAGGTCAGCAGCTTCGAATGCTCTATGGCGCGCTGCTTCCAGTTGGTGGCCGGCGCGGCGACCTTTTTTAGCTGTCCGAACAGCTTCGGAATCTGAGACCTTTCGAGCAATCGCCGGATACCCAGGGCCTGGACTTTGTCCGTGGGCACCAACAACCTTCCGCCCCTGTCGTCCAGTATAGCCAAATGGTAGAAGCTCATCGACCGGCCATCGACGACTCTATCGACGACCTCGTCAATAACGCAGGGGCCTTGATGCGGATAGTTGACTTTATTCCCAACGGTCAGATTCATTTGGATCTCCTTTTCTGTTAAGACGCCGGATCATAGCGCGTCTATTGTTTTTGGCGATCATGCGATCGCCTTTCAAACCATTGGACTAAAGCAGCTCGCTCGCTCTCAGTAAGTTCTCTCTTCATCAAGCGACGCGAGCAGCGCGCGGACGCTGCCGGTGGCCAGCGCGATGCTGGTATCCGCCGCGCCATAATACAGGCGGATGGTGTCGCCATCAGGGGCCAGCGTGGCGCCGCAAGGAAAGACGACGTTGTCCACATCCCCGCGCCGCTCGTAGGGTTCCTCAGGGCCAAAGATCCACTCGTCGCTCCGTTTCAGGCAACGCTCCGGCGCCTGCAAATCAAACAGAGCAAGTCCCAGCCGGTAAATCGCGCCGCCCGCTGTCTGCCGCACACCATGGTAGATCACCAACCAACCCTGCGCAGTTTCGATGGGCGGCGGCGAGAGACCGATTTTATTCGCATCCCACCATCCACCATGCCGGGCTTCCAGCATCAGCTTGTGACTGCCCCAGTGGCGCAGATCGGGCGAATAGGACATCCACATATGCGCGCCGGGCGCGCTGACCGGGCGATGGATCAAAGCCCACTGGCCGCCGATGCGATGAGGAAACAGGGCGGCATCTTTATCTTCCGGCGGCATGATCATCCCGTAGCGCTCGAAGTCGTGGAAATCTTCCGTGAGCGCCAGGGCCACCCCCGGGCCGACGCGCGAGTAGGCGGTATAGACAATGACGTACTTGCCTAATTCGGCGAGGTAGGTAATGCGCGGGTCTTCAATGCCCCACACTTCTTCCGGGAACCGTTCGGGTTCGGCCAACAGAGTCGGCTGGCAGTCGATGTGCCAGTCATCGACGCCGTTGGCGGAGCGGGCGACACTCAAATGGGAATGGCCTCTGCGATCTTCCACGCGGCAGAGTAGCAGAGTAGTGCCATCGCGCAGCAACGTCGCGCCCGGGTTGAAGATGCTATTGGCCGGATAGGGCCACTGGGCGGCGGTCAAGATGGGATTGTGCCGATAGCGGTGAAAGAGTTCGGGGTGATGGTTATTCACTAAGCTCGCGCCTCCACAGATTGCATGACATTGTCGGCCAGGCGCAGCTCAAGCAGAGCCTGGAGAAAAGCCAGCGTAGACTCCGCGCCTTGATTTTGGTTCGCGCGGTCGGGATGCAGACCGTCTCGACAACCGCCTGTCATAGGGTCATAAATAGGAATGTTCAGATCATTGCGCCCAAGGAACCACTCGAAGGCTCGCTGGGCTTCCTTGCGCCAGCTCCCGTCCCCGGTGATTCTGCTTGCTTCGAGACTGGCGGATACCATTGCTTGAGCCTCCACCGGCTGTTGATCGAACCGGGCGCGCTTACCGCCCTGCTGGTAAAAGCCTTTGGATCCGATGGGGACAAAATGACCCCCAGCCTCTTCAGAGCGTTGTAAGTCGGCCAACCAACTGAGCGACTCCAGGCCGGCCTCGGTCATCGCTTTATTCGGCATCGATTGGCCGCACATGAGCAAGGCGTGAGGCAGCGCGGCGTTACAGTAAGATAGCATTTCCTCGTACCACCGCCATTGGTCCGAGCGATTCCTTTGATACAACCCCAGCAACCTCCCGGCCAAATCCTCCCGGACCTGGCTCGCCATACGGTCGCCGGCAAACCGCCGTAGATATTCGTGGATGCCAATGAGCGCGAACGCCCACGCCCGTGGGCTCGTCGTGGAGACGATGGCGGGCAAGGCCTGTTCGAACAACCAGCCGGCCATGCTATGGAGAGCCGGCGTGTTCGAGCGGCCCAACACGGTGCCCAACGCCCACAACGCGCGGCCGTGGCTGTCGTCTGATCCGCGATCTTCCAGCCAGTGGCGCTGGTAATCCATAAAGTTGCGGAAGCGACCGGTCTCAGCGTTAAAGGCATACCAGACGAAGGCGAGATAACGGGAGGCGAGTTCCAAGGCCTCGCCGTTGCCCAGTTCCTCCAGCAGAGTGCTCACCATCAGAGCGCGGGCGTTGTCGTCAGTGCAATAGCCCTCGTGATAATTGGGCACGGTGAAAATGGCGTGTTGCAAAATGCCGGTCTCATCCGCCATGTGGCGCAAGTGATCGAGTTTTAGAGGGGGCAGCTCGCCCGGGTGTTTGTCCAGCGCTTTGACCGTGAAGCCCGGCAGGCTGAAATGGCGGCGTTCGGCGCGGGCGCGTTCAAAACTCTCCATGTAGCGGCGCGCCACCTGCGGCCAGATCATATCCCGCCCGAACAAATAGGCCCGCTTGCGCATCGCGTGGCGTTGGGTCTCGTTGTCCAGTAGCTCGATCACTTTACCGGCCAACGCCGCCGGATCGCGAAACGGCACCAGTGCTCCCCGTTGTTCAGCCAGCATCTCTTCCGCATACCAATACGGCGTCGAAATCACAGCCTTGCCGGCCCCCAATGTATAGGCCAGTGTGCCCGAGACGATCTGCGCCGGGTTGAGATAGGGCGTAATATAGACGTCGGCCGCGCCGATGAAATTGACGAGCTCCTCCAGGCTGACGAATCGGTTATAGAAGATCACTTGATCTTCCACGCCCTTCTCGTGGGCCAGCCATTGCAGCGAGAGCCGATAGGATTCGCCGTCGCGTTGTTTGACATGGGGATGGGTCGCGCCGACGATGATGTAGACCACGTTCGGATAGCGGGCGAGGACGCCGGGCAGCGCGGCGATGACGTTTTCAATGCCTTTGTTCGCCGACAACAATCCAAAGCTGAGCAAGACGATTTTACCTTCGACGCCAAATAGGTCCTTATGGTAACTCGGGTCGACGAATGGCACATCCGGGATGCCGTGCGGGATCAGATCGATCTTCTCCGGCGACACGCGATAGATCCGTTGCAAGAAGTCCGCGCCGCGCTTGCTCATGACCACCAACCGATCCGACAGCGCCGCGACTTCTTTAAAGACCCGCTGTTGATCCGCATCGGGGTCCTGCAGAATGGTGTGCAAGGTCGTGACCACGGGCATGCGCAGTTGGCGCAAGAGGGCCAGGATATGGCTGCCCGCCCTGCCCCCGAAGATGCCGTATTCGTGTTGCAGACAAACGAGATCGACGTTGTTGCTATTGAGGAAGTCGGCGGCGCGGTGATAAGAGTCGATATCCTTTTCGGTCAGTTCGAAACGAACGCGGGGCGGGTAAGCATAGCCGTCCTCCAGGTCGTTGACCGGCACGGCAATGCATGTTGCCTCGCTGTGCTCGGCGGCAATCGCCTCGCACAAGTCGGTCGTAAACGTGGCGATGCCGCACTGGCGCGGCAAGTAGTTGCCGATAAACGCGATGCGTTTGATCGGCGAATGGTTAAAGCTCTGTCTCATGAGAAGGCTCTCTTTCCGGTCATCGTGCCGCGCCGCTTTTTAGTTGTTTCCCGGCCCATAAACGCAAAGAGGCGGTTACCCCTGGGGACCGCCTCTGCGAAACTCGGAAACAATCGGACCGAGCGTGATCTATCTGGACGTTGGGCTGTCAGTCGCTACTGTATATGTAACTATATCAGACGGCGCGAATAAAGCTATCCCGTCTCGATCAATTTGCCTTGAAGGTGTAGGGGCAGGCCGGAGCCTGCCCTGAGTTTATCGAATGTGTGCCTGCCCTCCGAACGGGCAACCACATAGGGTTGCCCCTACAAATTTTGGCGAAACTGAACTACTACCCGGCGGAGCATCGCCTGGAGAGAGCAGGCGATGATTTTCTAGTCTTTATGATTCGATTCTTTTTCCTTCAACCGCTTGATTAGATCGTCGAAGGAACCGTTGGCGATGATGCGGCTGAACTGCGAGCGGTAGTTGGCCACAATGCTGATATCCTCGACCACGACGTCGTAGATTTTCCACTCCCCTCGCACGCGGTGCAGCCGGTAGTTGACCGAGGTGGACTCGCCTTTGCTGGGAATGATTTTGGTATTGACCTGGGCAAGATTTTTTTCTATCGACTCGTGGACGAAGATAATCTTTTCATCCTTGTAGGAACCGATCTTGCCGATGTAGGAGGTGCCGAGGAATTCGGCGAAAACCGCGACGAACTCATGCTGGCGGCTCGGGACGGCGCTCCAATGTTTGCCCAGCGTTTGCTTCGCCATTTCATACCAATCGAAGCGCGGCATCAAGGCGTCGCGCAGCTTTTCGCGCAGCTCCGGGTCGCTCCGTTTGCCCGCGCCGTTCATGGTCAACATCACCTGCTGAATCGTTTCCTGAAGCTGAGCCATCGGCGTGTCGGCGTAAACCACCCCTTGTGCCAAACAGAGATTGACTGCGACGCCTAGCACTAGCCGCTTGATTGAATCGATCATAAGTTCCTCCGCCAATGGCACTTCTAAACGCAATCGCAGGGCCAAATCCCAGGCTCACCAGGTTCAGTCGACCCGGCGGCATCGCAGGCATTTCGGCGCCAATGAAGCCGTCAAAGGGGATTATAAGGCGATACGCCGTTAGCAACAGTCGGCGGATCTGGAGAAAAATGAACGGCGCGAGAGAAACTTGGCCGGTTTACTTAACAAAAAAGCGCAGCGAATGGCTGGTGAATTGAGCGAGCGGAGAAAAGTAAACGCCCAGGACGACGGTCAGGACCGTCAGCGGAATCAGCAGCGTGAAATGATTCGCGGCAACCGACACGGTCTTGTCCGTCGGCTCGGGATCGTCGAGGAACATCGTCTTGACAACCTTGGCATAGTAGTAAAGCGAGATGACGCTGTTGACGATGGCGACGACGGCAAGCATGACAAAAGCGCCGCCTTCTTTAAGCACGGCGGCGAACAAGAAAAACTTGCCGATGAATCCGGCGAAGGGCGGCAGCCCGGTCAAGGAAAAAAGAAAAATCGCCAGGCAGGCGGCCGGCAGCGCGGCGCCACGCCATGCCAGGCCGCGGTAACTTTCGATCTCTTCATCGCCGGTCACGTCGGCGACCATCGCCACCACCAGGAACGCGCCGAGGTTCATGATCAGGTAGACCACAACGTAAAAAAGAATCGCGCTCAGCCCGTCGTTGGTCAGCACGGCGAGACCCATGAGCATATAGCCGGCGTGGGCGATGCCGGAGTAGGCGAGCATGCGCTTGAGATTTCTCTGGTTCAAGGCGCAGAGGTTGCCGAGGGTCATGGTGATCATGCTGACGAACAACAGCACGTGCGGCCACTCGACACCGGAGACGAAAGCCCAGTCGCCGCCGGGTACCATGCGCGAGACCCCGGGATAAAAGAACCGGATCATGATCGCGATGCCGGCCGCGTTGGAGGCCACCGAGAGAAACGCGGTGAAGGGCGTGGGCGCCCCCTGGTAAACGTCCGGCGACCACATGTGGAACGGCACGAAAACGATCTTGTAGCCGAAGCCGGCCATGATGAAGACGAAGGCGATGAAGAGCGCCGCTTTATTGATGCCGTCTTGCGCCAGCGCCGCTTGAATCGCCGCGTAGTCGAGGCTGCCGGCCATGCCAAAGATCCAACTCATGCCGTAGATCATCGTCCCGGACGCCACGCCGCCGT